>CAYNGM010000240.1:0-3879 GCA_964396565.1 uncultured Anaerolineaceae bacterium
GACCTGATCTCGACCGACCACGCGCCCCACACGCGCGAGGAGAAGGAGCCGGGCTGGACCGACGGCTGGAAGGCCCACACCGGGACACCCTCCGCCCAGTTCTACGTGCCGATGTTCATCGATGCTGCGACCCACGGCCGACTCAGCCTGGAGCGTGTCGTGGAGCTCACCGCGACCGCACCGGCCCGGATCTTCGGCCTCGGGGCCAAGGGTCGGCTCGAGGTCGGTGCCGACGCCGACCTCGCGATCGTAGACCTCGACCGCGAGTGGGAGATCCGTGACGAGGACGTCCTGTCCAAGATCGGCTGGACGCCATATCTCGGTCGCAAGGTCCAGGGCGCGGTTGACACGACCCTCGTCCGCGGCAAGGTCGTCTATGCCGATGGTGCCGTCGTCGGCGAGCCCGGCTGGGGTCGCCAGGCGAGCCCGTCGACGGTCGCGGCCGCACCGGCTCCTGCACTCGCCCAGTGACCAACCACCCCATGTACCACCAATTCCCGCATCACACGAGAGGGAACCGATGACCCGTTTCGGACTGCTGATCCCGCACTTCGGTGCAGACGCCGACCAGGACCTCCTGATCGATGGCTGCCGCCTCGCGGAGCGGCTCGGCTTCGATTCGATCTGGGTGCGTGACCACCTCGTCTTCCATCCTCACGGGATGGAGGGCACTGACGGCACCTTCATCGAGCCGTTCGTGACGTTGTCGTATCTCGCCGGCGTGACCGACAGCATCGGTCTTGGTGCAGCGACGATCATCCCGTTCCGCCACCCGATCAACATGGCCTACTCGGTCGCCTCGATGTCGTGGCTGACTCGTCGACGCTTCGACCTGGGCGTCGGTGCCGGCAACTTCCAGCACGAGTTCGACGTCATCGGCCAGAGCGAAGTCAAGCGTCCGGCGATGATGCAGGAGCAGGTCGAGATCGCCCGCCGGCTGTGGACCGGTGAGTCGGTCGAGCACCACAGCGAGCTGTACGACTTCCACGACGTAGACATCAAGCCACAGCCGGTCCATCCGGTCCCGGTCTGGTGGGGCGGCGCGACGCCCGCCTCCGCCCGTCTGGCCGTGGACTTCTGCGAGGGCTGGCTGCCCGGCCGGATCACCTTCCCGACCTACGACGTGCGCGTGGCCAAGATCCGCGAGATGACGGCCGAGCAGGGCAAGCCGATGATCATGGTCGGTGCGGTCCCGGTGACGAGCATCGGGCGGACGCGCGAGGAGGCTCTCGCCGGGCTGAACGTGCCGGGCCTCATCAAGAACGCCAACAACCAGAAGTTCTGGCTGAAGCCCCCATCGGGCGAGTTCACGACGGTCGAGGAGATCGACGGGTCGATCCTGGCTGGCACCGCCGACGATATCGTGGCCGGTGTCCAGCGCTACCAGGAGACCGGTGCCGACCTCCTCATCTTCGACTTCCGCTTCCGCTATGCGGACTGGCTCGAGCAGATCGAGATCCTCGCCCGCGACGTGTTCCCGCACGTCGGGGCAGCGACTGCCACGGCCGGCTGACCCTCGCTTCCACCTCCCAGCGCTCGAGCCCCGGTGACACCTCCTCCGTCACCGGGGCTCCGCGTTCCTGCCGCGGGCGTACCCGCGTCTGACCGGGGCGCCCTGCCGATGACCGTGTTGCTGGCGGCGCTGGTCGCGCTCGTCGTCGCCTCGACGACAGCGGCGGCCGTCGCGCAGCCCGCGGTGGCGGCCGCATTCGATGCCGGCATCGCCGACGTCGGCTGGATCGTCTTCGGCTACAGCGCGTCGTTCGCCGTGTTCACCGTGGTCTATGCCCAACTCGGGCCGAGATTCGGGATCGGGCGTTGCCTGGTCGTGGGTATCGGGTTCCTTAGCGTCGGTGGGCTGGTCGCGGCGCTCGCTCCGACCCTGGAGATCGTGGTCCTTGGCCGGATCCTCTCAGGCGTTGGTGCCGGCGCGATCCCGACCCTGACCATCGCGGCGGTGGCGGAGCATCTCAGCGGCCCCGCCAGGATCCGGGCGATCGCCATGAACGCGGCCGGCGTCGGCGTGGGCAACGTTGCCGGACCGCTCGTCGGTGGCCTGCTTCTCGAGCTGGAAGGCTGGCGTGCGCCACTCGCGTTCGGGGTGGTTGCCGCGCCGGCGGCGATCGCGGTATGGCGGATGATCCCGGGCTCCGGTGATCGGTCCGTATCCATCGACCGGATCGGCTTGGCATGCATCGCGGCCATCGGTGCGGGGATCGTCCTTGTCCTGAACCGCGTCCCGGTCAGCGGCGTGACACCGGTCGTGCTGGTCGGGCTGGCCGCTGCCGTGGGCGGGCTGGTCGTCCTGCGCCGCTGGGTCGCATCGACCCGCTCGACGATGATCCCGCCTGCGCTGGCTGCAGACGGGTTCCTGCGCATGGTCGTTATCGCCGGGGCGCTGACGATGGTCGGCTTCCTCGGTGCGCTCGTGGTCCTGCCGCCGGCCATGGCCCGGGCCCATCATCTCAACGGCATAGCCCTTGGCCTTGTCCTGGTGCCGATGGCCATCACCGTGGCCTCGGTCTCGCTGTCGTCCCGTCGCCTCGTCCCGTCGGGCGCGCCACGAGCGACCGTCATCGCCGCAGCGACCATCGGCTTCGCCCTGATCGTGGACGCGGTCATCGGCGCCGGCGCGCCGCCGATCGCTCATGCCGGTGCCTACGCCATCATGGGCGCCGGCTTCGGGCTCCTCCAGGCCCCGCTGATCACGGCGCTCGCGACACGTTATGAAGGAGCTCTGCGGAGTCTCGCCATCGGCCTGTTCAACGTGATCTTCTTCCTCGGTGGTGCCGCCGGCGGCGCCATCGGCTCGGCCATCCTGGGTGCCGGGCTCGATCTCGGGATGCAGTGGTTGGCAGATCCGGTCGTTCCTGGATTCAGGGCGGCGATGCTGGTACTGGCGATGGGGCCACTGATCGTGGCGTTCTCACTGGCGATCAGGATCGCTCGAGGACCGGGTCTCGTGACCGCACCGGTCGCCATGCCGGCTGGTACCGACCAAGCGCAGATGGGAGGACATTGATGCCCTGGCTGCCCGGACTGACCGAGCTCCTGCACGTGATCGCCGCGATCGCCTGGCTCGGGACCGCGCTCACGACCGAGCTCGTCGTGTTCCCGCTCGCCGATCGGCTGCCACCGGCGGAGCGGGCGCGGGCGCTGCTGACCCATTCACTCGCGGAGAAGCGGGTCATCCGCCCGGCCGTGGCTGCGGTCATCGTGCTGGGCATCCTGCGCGGCACGGTCTGGGGTCCCATCCGATCGCTCGACGTGTTCGCCACGCCATACGGGCTGACCTGGCTCTTTGCGCTCGCGTTGACCATCGGGCTCTACCTGTGGGGTCGGCTGGTCATCACCTCTGGCTACATCGCGCTGGGCCGGCTCGCGGCGACGGAGCCCACAGACGAGGCTCTGCTGGCGGCGATGGCACGGATCAAGCGTGTTCGCCGCCAGCAACTGGTCGGTTTCGTCGTGATCCTGGCCGCCATGGTCGCGATGGGCTTCGGGCTGTAGGCCGACAGCCGATCGGCTGCGGGTGGGTTCAGGGCGTGCCCACGAAGCCGGGGTTCAGGCCGGACGGCGGACCGATGTCCCAGGCGGGATCAGCAACTCCCGCCGGTTGCCCCACAACAGCACCAGCATCAGGACCATCATCCCGATGGCCAACACATACGGCGCCGGGAAGCCCATCGCTGCGATGACGAAGCCCCACGCCGCCGCCCCTGTGCCGATCCCCAGTTGGTAGCCGAGTGAGTAGGTCGCCATGGCCGCGCCACGCCGCGCGGGGTCCAGGCGATCCATGTTGAGCGCGGCCGAGATCGGCGACGTGAAGCACGATGCTGCGGCATAGATCGCTCCGGCCACCGTCAACTGGGCGATCGA
>CAYNGM010000241.1:0-3877 GCA_964396565.1 uncultured Anaerolineaceae bacterium
CTCGAGGGCGAGCTTGTCGTTGGTCCCGAACCAGCCGACCACGAGATCCTTGGCGCCTGGTGGCTGGAGGTCGATGATGAGTTGACCGACCGCGGCCACCAGCGAGGCACCACCGGGGACGAGACCGGCGATCAGCTCCGAGACGCCAAGGCCGAGGGCACCAGCTGCCACTCCGGCGAGCGCGGCAGTCGTCGTCGCGGGACTCGCCGGTGTCGGCCGTGGCCGCATCTCGACCGGACCCGCGGTCATCGGCGCATCCGGGCCGTCCAGCGGCCATCACGTTCCTCGACCGCGATGTCCATCCCGAACGCCTCGCCAAGGACGTCGTCGCGGATGACGGAGTCGATGGGGCCGGCGGCGACGGCCCGCCCGTCGGCCATCACCAGGGCATGCCCGAAGCCGACCGGGATCTCCTCGAGGTGATGCGACACGAGCACGATGGCGCGCAGCCGGGGCTCGCAGGCCAAGCGCTCGATGTCGTGGAGCAGCCACTCCCGGGCGGCGAGATCGAGGCTTGCGGCCGGCTCGTCGAGGAACAGGATCTCGGGGTCGGGCATGAGGGCCCTGGCGATGGACGTGCGACGCCGCTCGCCTGCCGACAGGGTCCCGAACGGCTGATCGAGATGGGCGCCGAGGCCAAGCAGTTCACCGAGGGCTGCAGCGCGCTCGCGGTCCGCGTCGCTATAGGTATGCCACCACGGACCGAAGGCCCCGTGCCGGGCGGTCATGATCAGCACGCGCGGGGTGAGCGCCGCGTCCATCTGGGCCTCGATCGAGCTGCCGGCATAGCCGATCCTCCGCCGCAGTTCCCGCGAATCGGTCCGACCATACTGCTCGCCGAGGACCTCCACCCGGCCGGCGCTCGGCCACAGGTTCATAGAGGCTACCGACAGCAGCGTCGTCTTGCCGCAGCCGTTGCGTCCCAGGACCACCCAGCGTTCGCCGTCGCCGACGCTCCACGAGATCGGACCGAGGATCGCTCGCCCGCTCCGTCGAACGACGACGTCGGAGAGTTCGATCATCGGCCGAGGGATGTCCTGGTCATCGGCTTCGAGGTCGGTCAGGTCGCGCCGGCTGGGGCGCCGGACGGGGTCGGTTCCGCTGTCGGCTCCGGGGTAGCCGTCGGAGCCGGCGTGGGTTGAGGTGTCGGTTCCGCGGTCGGAGTCGGCTTCGGCGTGGCCGTCGGAGCCGGCGTGGGTTCCGGTGTCGGCCCCGGTGTCGAGGTCGGGGTCGGCTCCACGCTGGGACTCGCATCGACGGACGGCGACGGACCTTCGGATGGCGTCGGTGACGGGCACGGCTGGGGGACCGGTTCCGAACCAGATGGCGAGGGCACGACGAACGATGGCGTGATCCCGGTGCTGGGGTCCGGTGTCGGGACGACGAAGCACGAGGGCGACGGACTGGGTTGACCACAGCCCTCGCCGTCCACCAGGGGCCCCCACGTTCGGCCGTACGGGTTGAACGAGCCGTTGTAGAAGTACGACGTGCGGGTACGGTCTGGACCACCGACCGTGCCCGGACCCTTGGCGGCCCGGCGCAGCCAGTCACGGGTCCCGGACATCCAGGACTCGTAACGCGTCTCCACGCCCACCGCGCGGACGACGTCGATCCCGCACTGGCCCGGCGCGAGCCGCTGCGTCGGCGCCGTGCCGGAGAGGAACCACTCATCGACCGCGGATACGCCTGCGCCCGGGAGCAGGCCCGTGAACGGGTCTATCGCCGCCCGGTCGAGACCACTGTCCGGGCGGGCGAAGCGGGTGATCGGCCAGGTCGCGCTCACCTCCTTGAGGAAGCCTTGCCAGACGTACGTGGCGATGTCGATGGAGAAGACCGGGCGGGCGGGCGTCGAGACCGCTGTGTTGTCGCTGTTGCCATTCCAGACACCGACCGCAAGGGCGTATGCGCCCTTCCCGCGACCGTCCTGTGTCGGCGGTGCGATGTAGCCGTAGGCGTTGAGGTCCTTGGCGTCGTTGTTGGTGCCGGTCTTGAGCGTCGCCGGCCTGTATGTGCCGTCCTCGTCCCGGATCTGGAAGCGGCCCCAGTACGGGTTGACTGCCCGGACCGTGTTCTCACGCAGGATGTCGGTGACGATGAACGCCGATTGCGGACTGACCACCGGCTCGCCTGGCGGCGGCACATACGGGTCCACGACGTCCTTCCCGGCGCGGTCCGTGACCGTGAGGATCGTCGTGTGACCGATGTAGCGTCCCTCGTTGGCCAGCGTTCCGTAGCCGGTCACGAGATCCACCGGACGGGTCTCGGCCACCCCGAGAGCCAGGGCCGCGCCGGCATCGGTCGTGTCGGACTGGAAGGTCAACCCGAACTCCTTGGCCTTGGCGAAGGCGTGGCCCGGATCGTTGAGGACCATCGCCTTGACCGACGGGATGTTGAGCGAGAACTGGAGTGCCTTGCGGACACGGACCGGGCCACGCTCGAGGTTGTCGGCATTGGTCGGCGTGTAGCCCCCGCCGAAGTCGGTCGCGCTGTCCATGAACATGGTGCCGGCAGTGATGGTCCGATCGTCGATGCCGATGGCGTAGTTGAACGGCTTGAACGCCGATCCCGGCTGGCGGAAGCCCTGGCCGACCACGTCGTACTGGGGCTGGAACTCGGGGCGACCCGCCGTCGAGTAGTAGTCGGCCGAGCCGACGTAGGCGACGAGCTCACCGGTCTGGTAGTCGAGGGCGACGAGAGCGCCGTTGCGCACGTTCTTGCCGACGAGGTTGCGGACCCAGGACGGAAGCTCGGCGAAGCCGAGCGCCTTGGCTGCTGCCGCTGGATCCTTGCGATGCGGGACCCGTGCGGCCAGCTTGACCCACTTCTCGGCGACCTTCTGAAGGTCGAGGTCGAGGGTGGTCGTGACCCGGAAGCCGCCCCGTTCCAGCCTCGGACAGGTGTCCGCATCAGGTCCGCAGATCTTGGCGGTCAGTTCGTCGCGGACCGCCCACACGAAGTGCGGCGCCTTCCAGCGCGGTGTCGCCTGTGAGGCGAGGATGACCGGCTCCGACTTCGCGACCTCGAAGTCGGCGGCGCTGTAGCGGTCACCGGAGATGGGTGTTCGACCGCCCTCGGCGAGCAGCTGCAGGACGGCGTTGCGCCGGGTCACGATCTTGGTGTCGTCCGGTACCACCAGGGTCCGCTCGGCCGGTGGGCAGTCCTCGCCATCGGCGACGACCACGTCACAGCGCTCGACAGCATTGCGCACGAGGTCGTAGTTGGAGGGCGACTGAGGAAGCGCGGCGATGATCGCGGCCTCGGCCGGCGTCAGGTCGGCCAGCGCCTTCCCGAAGTAGGCGCGCGCTGCCGCGGCGACGCCGTAGGTCTGGTTCCCGTAGTAGTTCTGGTTGAGATAGGCGGTGATGATCTCGCGCTTGCCCTCCTCGCCCGGGAACGCCTGCGTGAGCCGGATCGACTGGATGATCTCCTTGAGCTTGCGCTCCACCGTGCGCTTGGGATCCTGGACCAGCGCTTCATCGAGGAGTCGCGCGCGGACCAGCTGCTGGGTGATGGTCGATGCGCCCCGACCGTCACCGCGAAGCGAGTCGAGACCGGCCGAGATGATCCCGACCGGGTCGAACCCGGCGTTCTCCCAGAAGGTCTTGTCCTCGATCGCGGTCGTCGCGTCGAGCAGGATCGGCGGGATCTCGGCGAAGGTCACGACCTCTCTGCGGAACTCTCCGAAACGCGCCAGCTCGACCGTCCCGGTCCGGTCGTAGATGACGGTCTCCTCGGGCAACTCGTATGTGGTCAGGGTCTTCACGTTCGGCAGATCCGGATCGTTGGCGAGTGTCGTGAAGGCCACGACCACGGAGATCGAGGCGATCAGGCCAAGCCCGGCCAGGAACACGAACAGGATCACCGCGAGATAGCCGAG
>CAYNGM010000242.1:0-3877 GCA_964396565.1 uncultured Anaerolineaceae bacterium
AGGCCACGCTGGGCGACGGTGAACAGATAACGGTCAGTCGACGGTTCAGGATGTCCACCGCGCACTTCGACGGTCACCTGATCGCCAACGGTGTAGGTCATGGCTGGCCAGCCATCCTCCGCCGCGCCTGGGACCACCAAGTGGGCGCGGTCGTTCGCCTCGCCGAGGGTCTCGCTGGCGTCGATCGCCGTGCGATCGAAGCGGACGGTGCGCCCCGCGGCGTCGGTCGTTTCGAACGTGATGTCGTACGAGCGGGCGCCGCCGCGTACCTTCTCGACGACCCGGAAGCGTCCATCGGCGCCGGTGGTCACCGTCCGGGCACCGAGCGAGACCTCCTTCTCAGTCCAGTCGAAGGACGGCTCCACCTGCTTGGTGATCGGATCATAGGCCGACCCGTCGCGTGTCCGCACCGGCGTCCGCTCGGTGATCGAGACGCGGACCTGTCTGCCTGAGAGCGGTGCTCCCGCTGCGTCGAAGTCGTCGTCCGGATCAGTGACCGCGTCCATGGCGGCCCAGTCGACATCGGTCACCAGGCCAGTCATGACCAGGGAGGTTCCGCTGATCTGGGCAGACGGTTCGATGAGGGCATCCGCCATGAACACGGCGACCCACGTTCCGCCGCTGATGTCCGCTTCCTCGGGCAGGGTGGGATTGACGCCTACGCGGGACCACATCCACCCCTCGTCCTCGTCGGGAACAGCCCGGATCGTGATGTCGCCGGTGGCAACACCATCGACCCCGGTCTGCATCGTGACGTAGTCCTGTCCGTCCTCCTCGTCGTCGCCGCCGCCGGAGCCCGACAGCGCGACGCCACCCACCGGCGTGCCGTCGAAGAACGTCGCCGTCGCCGTCGTCCGGACGCTGTCGCCGCTGAGGATGGCGCGGTGGTCCGTCTCGACCGCGAGTTGCCAGGCTGGCTTGATGAGCCGAGACACCCAGATCTCGCGCGTGGCGACGGTGGCATCATCGGCGAGGAGCACGATCTCGTACCCGTCGAGAGGCAGGTCGTCGAGCGCCAGGGACACTGTGAACATCCCCGTGTCAGACGGGCTGACCCGCTCGACGACGATCGGGAGACGTCCATCCCAGCTGGCCGTCTGCAGGCGGACCTCGACGTCCTCGGGGACGCGACCGCCGTCACGGGCACGCACGATGCCCCACACGTTCGCGTGGTCCGTGCTGCGGAACTCCGAGCGATCGACGCTGAGCACGACCCAGTAGGCATCGTTCGATGCCGAATCCACGAAGCCACCCTCACACTTGCCGCAGGCCTGCGGACCCTCCAGCGGGACGATGACCGCCTGACCGCCGGTGACACGAACGGACGCGAACCAGATCCGGCCGTCCGCGGACGTCATGGCTTCCGGCGTGTCGGCGATGAGCAGTCCGTCGGCATCGGTCGTACCGATCGGCTGATCTGCGACGCGAACGGTGGCGCCGCGGATGGGTCGACCGGACGCGACCGAGTTCGCCCAGACCACGGTTCGCGTGCCGGTCACCATCGTGTAGGCCGCGATGTCTGTCGACTGGACCACGACCTGATGACGTTGGCCGTGATCGACGGTCACGAGATACCAACCGGCGTCGAGTGCCTTGGGCAGGCGGATGCGTGTCATCGCCTCGTCCCCGGACCGGTCGATCGTCACCGTCGCCCGGTCGACCAGTGACAGCCCCGCCGTCGGGATCGGTGCGTCTCCCGACGTCGTCCAGGTGGGGACGCCGACGAGCGTTCGGTACGCGTCGGCGGCGGCCGTCGCGGTCGGGAGTCGGTGGATGGAGATCTTGACCGTCTTCGACTGACCGGCGCTTGACTCGTCCTCCAACGTCCCGATGACGACCGGGCGCGCGGTCGTGGCGCTGTCGAACAGCTTGTCCCAGAAGCGCAGGGCGTCGGCGGGTCCTGCCTCGCCGGCAGTCTCGAACCGAAGGACGTAGTCCTCGTGGAGCGTCTCCCCCGTGCCAGCGACCGGGAGGCCGCTGCCGATGGTCACGGTGTAGAGCGTCAGGGCCTTGAGAGGCTCCTCCGGCACGAAGGCGACCGACCGACCGTGCACCTCGAACCGGCCTGCCGTCCTGGGCGTGATGCTGAATGCGTCCTGGAGGGCTGCCGCCGTGACACCGCCCTGGTCGAACGTGACCTCGATCCCGGTCTTGACGGGGACCTCGGTCATCTCGTGCCCTGGGATGGTCCCGACGACCCGCAGCGGCGCCGCGACGAGCACCGACCAGGCCCCGGCGACCGACCCGTCCGTCCGGTGGAGCGAGAACCGGTACGTCTGGCCGTTGCGGAGTGCCGTCCCAGGCGTCAGGGTGATCGTGTCCGCGCTCGCGCCGGCGGATCGGCGCAGGGTCACGGCGGGCTCCACGGTCAGGCGGTCGGCGAGCGTCGATGCGGCCGTGCCGTCAAGACTGGTGAGATGGAAGGCCGTGTCGACTGCGACCGAGGCGTCGCCCCGTCGCGTCGCTTCGAGGGTGGCGATCGGCGCCGCGAGGGCCGGCTGTTCCACGGTCCTCCAGGCGTCTGCCCCGGCCAACGCGGATGGGGTCGGCCCGAGAGCGCCGGTCGGCACGGGCGTCTGGTTCGAGGCGGTGGGTGTCGGCGCGGGATTGCCGCATGCACTGGCGATGAGCATCACCACCGGGATAAGAGCCAGGAAGCGGACGCCGACCCGGTGTCGCTGAGTCACGCTTGCGGACGCGAGGACTGCGAGCATCTCGCACCACCCTCGGGTCGGCGGGCGCGGGCGGTCCGATATCGATCCGACCCGGGTATTCGACGCGCGAACCCCACTCGACGTTTCGCGCGTGTTGCTCGCCGCCTGGCCTAGCGATACACATCCCGGCGGTGCCCGCTCTGACGATGGTCACCACCACATCGGTGTCATCGATCACGTACAGGATCCGCGGCTGACCCTATCGGATCCGGTACTTCTCGTCTCCGCTGAGTTTCTGGGCGTCGGGCAGCCGAGGGTCGGACGCGAGCGCGCCGATGCGAGTCACGACCCGACGTCGATCATCGATCGGAAGGTCCTCGAGCTCCTTCGCAGCCGAGCGGGTGATCCGAACGCTATAGCCGGCCACGCCGCTTCATGTCAGCCACGAAGTCTTCGAAACGGCCCGTGGGTTCGCCGGCTCGATCACGGAACTCATCCAGGTCGGCTGCATCATCCGCCAGCGCCTTCACGACCGCGTCATTTACCAGGTCCGAGATGCTTTGATCGGTCTCGGCGGCCTTGAGCCGGAGCGCCTTGTGCACGTCTTCTTCGAAGTAGATCGTCGCCGCTTCGTCATGGTGTCGGTGTAACGTCAAGACGTCGAATGCGGCCCCCGTCCCCATCGAGCAGGGTGATCAGATGGCTATCCGGGCAACCATCACACCCGCGATGGATGCGGTCCGTCTTACGTGTAGGACTGGAACATTGCGACTCGTCGTTCTGTGAAATCCGACCGTAGGATTGCGCCTCGAAGTTCTCGAAGATCGACCGAGGATGCCGAAGTCGCGAATCTCGGAAAGTCCTCTATCGGAACGTCCTCGTACTTCGCGATACTGTCACGAAGATACCGATCTGTGATCTGATCAAGGAGCCGCCCGGACTTCTGCTGGTTCTCCTTCTGAGGTAGCAAGGCCAGATTGGCAATGTGGTGCATGTTTGCTTTCACGGCATCGTTCGTTTCGGTTTCGAACTGCGTGCGCGGAACGATGTGGTCGACATGAATGGCTACCGTGGGATTGCCCGGACCAAGTCGATTGAGGATGACGTTGCGATAGCACAGCAGCGTCACGATCCGCGCATCGACCCTACCTGTGTACGGTTGGTCATTGATGCGTCCTTGATCCAAGACCGAGTTGATCAGTTGCTCCCACCTGTCTGGCGAG
>CAYNGM010000243.1:0-3871 GCA_964396565.1 uncultured Anaerolineaceae bacterium
CGGCTGATGGCGTGGGTCGCCAGGGCCGCGACACCCATCGCCACCACGGCGCGCTCGGCGGTCGGCATCGGGCGGACCGCGGACAGGAACTGCTCCGCGCGCGCACGATCCACCACCCGCAGGATGGCGTGCCCGCGCGGGGTCAGACGCAACACCTTCTGACGGCGATCGGCCTCCTCGACCGCGCGTTCCACCAGTCGCCGCTTGACCAGACCGTCGATCAGCCGGCTCGTCGCCGACGGTGATCGGTTTATCGACTCGGCCAGCTCCCCGATCGTCAGCGTGCTGCCATCCGCCAGGACGTAGAGCGCGGCGAGCTGGGTGAACCCGAGGCGCAGGTCGCCAAGCTGGCTGGCGAACCCGATCACGAGCTCTCGCCACAGCGCCCGGCCCATCGCCACACGCTCGCTGATCTGGCGAACGTTCTGGATGCGCGTCCCGGCGGCAAGGACCGGCGCCGACAGATCTGCCTCGAAGCGCTGCGCGATCGCACGCCTGGGGGCCGGTCGGGTCGTGACGCGTTGGCTGCGCCGTTCTGACATCGCGTGCAAGCATGCACGGAAATCGGCAGGGCTGCCGGCCGGCGAGGCTACGCTCCGCCGGATGACCACGATCGCCTATGTCTTTCCCGGCCAGGGCTCGCAAGCGGTGGGCATGGGCCGGGATCTCGCCACGTCCTCACCAGCTGCGGCGGCCACCTTCGCGGCGGCCGACGCCGCACTCGGCGAGGCGATCGCGTCCCTCGCCTGGGACGGACCGGCCGATGCCCTCGACCGCACCGAGAACGCACAGCCCGCACTCCTCGCGGCGTCGATCGCGATCCTCGCGGCGCTCCGCGAGCGGTGGACCGACGCCGGCCGTCGCGCGCCGACCCCGGCGTTTGCCGCCGGCCATTCGATGGGCCAGTACTCGGCGCTTGTCGCGACCGGCGTGCTGTCGCTCGAGGACGGCGTCCGCCTCGTGCGCCGGCGCGGCGAGCTGATGCAGGCATCGGGAGCCGGGCGCGACGGGGCCATGGCCGCGATCATCGGACTCGACGACGCGCGCCTCCCCGAGCTCGTCGCCGGCGCCGCCGAACATGGCGTCTTCGTCGTCGCGAACCGCAACTCGCCCGGGCAGGTGGTCGTGTCGGGCGAGCGGCCGGCCATCGAGGCCGGCGCTGAGCACGCCAAGGCCCTCGGCGCCAGACGGGCGATCGTCCTGCCGGTCAGTGTCGCGGCCCACTCGCCGCTCATGGCCGAGGCCGCCGACGGCATGCGCGAGACGCTCGCGACCGTGCCGTTTCGCGACCCGACGGCGACGCTCCTTGCCAACGCCGACGCCCGTCGCATCACCACCGCCGACGGCGCCAAGGCCGAGCTCATCGAGCACCTGACCGCCGGCGTCGACTGGGTCGCCGCGGTGGAGTCGATGGTCGCGGGCGGCGTCACCACATTCGTCGAGATCGGCCCGGGCAAGGTCCTGACCGGTCTCATCAAGCGCATCGCCCCAGACGCGGAGATCATCCCGGCCGACGACCCCGCCTCCGCCGATCGACTGCTCGAACTGGCCGAACCGGCCTGACCAGGGAGGACCCAACCGTCATGCGTCGACCCGACTACGACCGACGTGTCGTCGTCACCGGACTCGGTGTCATCAGCCCCGTCGGCAACGACAGGGCCACCGCCTGGTCCAACCTGCTCAACGGCGTGTCGGGCCTTGGCCCGATCACCAAGTTCGATACGGATCCGTACGAGGCCAAACTGGCCGGCGAGGTTCGCGACTTCAACGCCGCGGACTGGATGGACCCCAAGGCCGCCCGACGGAGCGAATCGAGCCTCCATTTCGGTGTCGCTGCCGCCAAGCAGGCTCTTGCCGACTCCGGGTTCGAGCTGACCGATGCCAACCGCACCGAGGTCGGGGTGATCTTCGGCTCGGGTGCCGGTGGCCAGTCGCTGATGATCGAGAACTACGGCAATCTCCACGAGCGCGGTCCGCGGACCGTGGCACCGACGTTCATCGCCAACGCCCTCGTCGACAGCTGCTCGGGGATGATCGCCATCGAGACCGGTGCGATCGGGCACAACCTGTGCGTCGTGTCCGCGTGTGCGACCGGCACCCACAGCGTGGGCGAGGCTGCCGAGGCCATCAAGCGCGGCGACTGCATCGCGGTCATCGCCGGCTCCACCGAGGCGCCGCTGCTCGAGGTCGGGCATGCGGGCTTCTCCAACATGCGCGGGATGGGCATGCCACGCCCCGGCGAGGCGCCCCAGACCGTATCCCGCCCGTTCGACCTGACCCGCAACGGGTTCGTGCTCGGTGAAGGGTCGGCATCGCTGTTCGTCGAGGATCTCGAGCTGGCCAAGGCACGCGGCGCGACCATCTACGCAGAGGTCGTCGGCTACGGGTCGGCGGCAGACGGCTGGGACATGATCCAGCCGATCGAGGCCGGAGCAGGCTCGGCGCGGGCGATGAAGATGGCGCTGGAGCGTCAGGGCGTCCCGGCCGACGAGGTCGACATGATCAACCCCCACGGCACGTCCACCCCGCTCGGGGACAAGCGCGAGGCGGAGGCGATATGGACGGTGTTCGGCGATCGGGCCAGCCGCGATCGGCACAGCCTCGCGATCAGCGGCACGAAGTCGATGACGGGACACCTCATGGGCGCGGCCGGCGCCATCGAGGCCTTCGCGACGGTCCTGTCCATAGCCGAACAGACCGTACCTGGCACCATCAACTACCGCGACTACGATCCGGACTGCGACGTCTGGGTGGTGTCCGAGAGCGAGGGCATGCCGATCCGCTACGCCTTGTCCAATAACATCGGCCTCGGCGGCCACAACGGCGCCGTGATCTTCCGACGCTATGACGGCGACTGACCCTCGATCACTGTCGCAGGAGCGCCGCCCCCCAGTGACTGCCTCGTCGACGAGGACCGCGCCATACAATCCGTGCCATGACGGCTGAACGCGATCCAGCCCGACGCGCGGTCATCACCGGCCTCGGGGCGGTCATGCCCATCGGCAACGACTTCCCGACCTACTGGGCCAACCTGCGGGCCGGGGTGACCGGCACGCGCACGATCTCCAGCTTCGATGCCTCGGGCCAGGAGGTGCGCATCGCCGCCGAGGTCATCGGCTTCGACCCGACGACCGCCATGGACGCCAAGATGGCTCGCCGGATGAGCCGGTTCATCCATTTCGCGATGGCGGCGGGCAAGGAGGCGGTCGCCGACGCCGGGCTCGACTTCGCGGCGATGACCCCGGAGCAGCGCGACCGTGTCGGAGTGGTCGTGAACACCGGCGGCGGCGGGATCGAACAGATCATCGATGGAACGCACGTCCACGACCAGAAGGGGCCGCGGTTCGTCTCGCCGTTCGCCATCCCCGCGTTGTCGGGCTCGATGGGGGCGGCGATGCTGTCGATGGAGTGGGGGCTGACCGGCCCGGTGATGACCCAGGTGGCCGCCTGTGCGACCTCCGTCATCGCCTTCGGGGACGCCCTGCGTCTCATCCGCTCCGGTGAGTGCGACATCGTCCTGGCGGGTGGCTCCGAGGCGCCGATCTGGCCGATGGGCGTGGCCGCGCTGGCCAACATGGGCGCCCTGTCCAAGCGCAACGACGACCCGGCGACTGCGTCGCGGCCGTTCGACGGGACCCGCGACGGGTTCGTGCTTGGTGAGGGTGGTGGCGTGGTCGTGGTCGAATCGCTGGCCCACGCCCGGGAACGCGGCGCCACGCCCCTGGCCGAGGTGATCGGATCGGCCCTGACGGCCGATGCCTTTCACATCAGCGCCCCGGAGCCGACCGGGCGCGGCCAGGCGATGGCCATGACCAAGGCGCTACGCGACGCCGGGGTGGCGCCAGACGAGGTCGACTACATCGTCGCCCAC
>CAYNGM010000244.1:0-3871 GCA_964396565.1 uncultured Anaerolineaceae bacterium
CCCATGACCACGAAGACTTCGCCCGCCCAGACATCGAAGCCGACGTCACGCAGGCCTACCGTGGAGCCTGTCCTGGCTCGCAACTCGTCGCGCGACAGCGCCTCATCGGGCGTGCCGACCACCCGGTGCTCGGCAGGACCGAAGATCTTCCAGAGATGTCTGACCGCGAGGGTCGGCTGGCCGGTGCCCGATGCCCGGCCGGGTCGCTCCGTGGTCGCCGTCAATCCCGCTATCTACCCTCCGAACCAGCCCGATGGCCCCGGTGCCGTGTTCTGCCAGATGTGCTTGGCCTCACGGTACTCGTCGAGTCCGCTGGGGCCAAGTTCCCGTCCGATCCCGGACTGCTTGAAGCCGCCCCATTCTGCCTGTGGCAGGTAGGCGTTGTAATCGTTGATCCACACCGTTCCGTGGCGGAGGCGCGCGGCCACCCGCTGGGCGCGCGAGGCGTCGGCAGTCCAGACCGCCCCGGCCAGACCGTAGGTGGTGTCGTTGGCGAGCGTGATCGCCTCATCCTCCGTGGTGAAGGTCTCGATCGTGAGAACCGGGCCGAAGACCTCCTCACGGACGATCCGCATGTCGCGGCGAACGTCGGTGATGACGGTCGGGCGGTAGAAGAAGCCCGCCTGCAGGTGTGGTTCGCTGGGACGACGGCCGCCGGCGACGACACGCGCACCATCAGCCCGGGCCTCCTCGACGAACGCCTCCACCTTGGCTCGATGTTCGGCGCTGATCAGCGCACCCGCCTCCGTCGCGTCGTCACTGCCGTGCCCAAGATGGATGAGCTCAGCCCGCCGCGCCACCTCCGTGATGAAGCGCTCGGCGATGGGCGCCTCCACGATCGCCCGGCAGCCCGCCGAACAGACCTGGCCGCTGTGGGTGAAGGCGGCGGTCAGTGCGTTGTCCGCGACCGTCTCGAAGTCGGCATCGGCGAAGATGATGTTGGGGCTCTTGCCGCCGAGCTCCATGGCGATGCGCTTCATGTTGACGGCGGCACCGCGAACGAGGCCGCGGGCCGCGTCGATGCCACCGGTAAGCGAGATGAGGTCCACATCCGGGCTGTCGGCGAGGGCCTGGCCGACCCGCGCACCCGGACCGATGACGAGGTTGACGACGCCGGCGGGGGCCCCGGCTTCCTCGAGCAGACGAACGAGGTGGATCGCCGTCAGCGGCGTGGACGAGGCCGGCTTGATGACCACGCAGTTGCCGGCGGCGAGGGCCGGGGCCACCTTCCAGGACAGCTGCAAAAGCGGGTAGTTCCACGGCGCGATGAGCGCGCACACGCCGACTGGTTCGTAGACCACCCGGCTGACGATCCGCGGATCGCTGGCATCGACCAGTCGGCCCGCCTCCTTGTCGGCAAGGTCCGCGTAGTAGCGGAAGACCCGCGCGACATCGGTCATGTCCCAGCGGCTCTCGCGCATCGCCTTGCCCGTGTCGAGCGTCTCGAGCCGGGCCATCTGCTCAAGGTCGCGATCGATGAGCCCCGCGACGCGATCGAGCAGGGCGGCGCGCTCGGCGGTCGGCGTCCTCGGCCAGTCGGTCGTGTCAAAGGCGCGGCGGGCGGCCGCGATGGCCGTCTGGACCTGCGTGTCGGTCGCGACGTCGACCTCGGTGATGACCGTCCCGTCGGACGGGTTGATGTCGGTCAGGCAGGTGCCATCGCCGGACGCGACCCACTTGCCATCTATGAACAGACTGGGCACGCAGGACCTCTCGCTGGTGTTTCGTTCGGAGTCCTGGAGCATGGTGACGCCAGCGCTCCCCGGTCAACCGCGCCGTCGCGCGCCATGGTCCGCCCTTGCGTTGGCTCAGGGCCGCCGTCCGCAGTCGGCAGCATCGCAGCCTGCCCACCCGGTGGGCAGCCCGAGCACGGGATCGGCCGGATCCATGCCCGGATCGACGCGTTCCCGCAGCAGGCGGCCCACGCGGTGGGCAGACTGCGAGTGCCGCGGCGTCCGCGGTGGGCCGGCTGGGAGTGCCGCGGCGGAGTCGAAACGGTCGGTCAAGTCCCCGGATCTCGTTTGCATCTTCGTGATGCGTGATGCTAGCCTCATGCATCATGGGTCAGCGTCGCACGACCGTTCTGCTCGACGAAGACGTGCTCGCCACGCTTGGGTTCGAGGCAAGGCGGCGGAACGTGTCCGTGGCCGAAGTCGTCCGGGAAGCGGTCGAGGCGAAGGTGGTCGCGTTGCGCGCCGGACGGCGGCCGCGCGTCGGCGTCGCAAGCTCCAGTGATGGGCGGACTGCGGCCGAGGTCACCGCGGAGCCGATCGCCGAGGCGCCGGGCTGAGCGGTGGCCCTGGTGCTGGACACCGGCCCGCTGCTTGCCGCCCTCGATTCGGCCGACCCTGATCACGAGGCGAGCGCACGGCTGCTCACCGAGGCGACCGAGGACCTTGTGGTGCCAGCGCTCGTGCTCCCGGAGCTCGACTACTGGTGCTCGCGCCGGCTATCGCCCAGCGCCTGGCTCGTCTTCCTCGACGACATCATCGCCGGCGCATACCGCGTGGAACATCCGACGCCACGCGATCTGATGCGGTGTCGGGTGCTCCAGGACACCTACAAGGATCTCGCCCTCGGCGTCGTCGACGCGTCGCTGATCGCCCTCGTCGAGCGTCTGGACGAACGGAAGATCGCCACCCTGGATCGTCGCCACTTCAGCGTCGTCCGGCCTCAGCACGTGGATGCGCTCCAGATCCTGCCGTGAGGCGCCTCGCCGTGGTTCACCCGGGCGACAAGCCGGGCGACGATGTCCCCGATGCTGTCGCACAAGCGCCAGCGAGGGCCAGGCAGGCGAGCCCGGTCATGAGCGAGCGTCGAGCGGTCATCGTCTCTCCCGAAGCGGGCCGTGGCAGTGCGCCTCGCCTGACAGATTCGCGGGACTCGACGCCGGCGACATCGTCCAGTTGCGCCAGTCTCGGCCAGCACGGCGACACGTCACCGTCCGGTTCAGGCGGACTCGGGCGCTCCCAGAGTGACGTCCAGGCCCAGCGACGGCGCCAGACGACGCGTCGCCGCCTCGAGCTCACCCACGAGGGTGCGGATACGGTCCTCGTCGAGGCGTGACAGCGGGATGTTCAGGCCCAACGCCGCGACCGTCGCGCCCGTGGCATCCCGGACCGGGACGGCGAGCGCCCCGGCCTCAGGGAACAGCTCACCCCGATTGACCGCCCAGCCACGCTGCCGGGTCTCCTCGACGATCGCCCGGATCGATGCCGGATCCGTGACGGTCGCTGGTGTGGATGCAACGAGCGGGCGTCGGAGATAGGTCGCGAGTTCGTGGTCGGGCATCGCCGCGAGGAAGACCTTGCCCGCGGCCGCGGCATGGAGGCTCGCCCGCTGGCCCGACCGGGTGAATGCCCGGACCTCGTTCGTGCCGTCGATCTTGTCGATGAAGACGACGCTGTCTCCGTCACGGACCGCGAAGTCGACACTCTCGCCGGTCGAGGCCACGAGGTCGGTCATGACCCGTCGTGCCTCGTCACGGACGTCCAGCGTGTCGAGGACCCTGGTGCCCAGTTCGAAGAGCGGCAGGCCGAGTCGATAGCGCCGTGTCAGAGGGTCGTGGTAGAGCCAGCCGATCCGTTCAAGCGAGCGCGCCAGTCGCCAACCGGTGCTTCGGTCCACGCCGAGCTCGGTCGCCAGCTCGGAGGCACTGAGCCAGCCGCGGTCGGCCACGATCTCGAGTGCTGCGGCGATCCGCTCGACGCTCGGGCGGCCGGGGGAGGGCTTGCGCCCGTCGTGTACCATTCCGTCAGATTGTCGCAGGTCACGCAACGACGTTGCAAGTCCTGCAACGAAATGTCAGCCACAGCCCAGCATCGAGAGGGACGGACATGAGCGGGCTCCCCGCACGGGCGAACGTCGTGAT
>CAYNGM010000245.1:0-1631 GCA_964396565.1 uncultured Anaerolineaceae bacterium
GCCTTGGCGGGATGCCATGGCGTCCCAAGCAGCGGGAGCAGCCAGCGATCGACGCCGTAGTAGCCCGCGATCTTCCAGGCGAGCATCACGCCGATGGCGAGCGTGAACATCACCGGGTTGGTGGAGGCCGAGCCGGCCAGCAGGAACGACATGTTCATCACCGACCCGAAGAAGGCCGCAAAGCCGGTCAGGATGCCGAGGATCAGGCCGATGCCCACGGCGATCTCGCCGAACGTGATCACGTAGGTCATCCAGCTGGCGGCGCCGCTGTCGAGCAGGAACTGCAGGAAGTTGCGGTACCAGTCGTAGGTGATCGCCGGATTGCCCTTCTCGGGGACCGTCACGGCGTACTGCCAGTATCCGGCGATGGCCGTGCCGGCATCGGCGCCGACCCATGCCGGGTCCTGGAGCTTGTGCCAACCGGCCTCCAGCCACGAGAAGCCCAGGAACAGGCGGATCGGTAGCCAGAACAGGCCCGCCCTGGTGTTGCTGAACAGGAATCGAGTGAACGCCGGACCCTGTACCTCGACGGACTCGCCACCCGGCCGGTCACGCTCCATGAAGAGCAGGATCAGCAGGATCAGGAACGAGATCCAGAACCCGTAGGTGATCAGATCCGTCAGTTGGCCCTGGTCCTGGAGCGCGGTAAACCACGGGTTCAGCAGAAGGAACATCGACACCGTAGCCAGGATCCCGAAGACCCTGACCGGTGTACTCAGTGCGGCCATCTCCCTCACTCCCTGTCTTCCTCTGGCGACCCCCTCTGGCGACCCCCTGCCTTCGTCTGGCGACCCCCTCGCTGGGGTCGCGCTCGTGCCCGCCCATTTACGCACATCTGGCGAGGCTCCGAAGGCTCTTCGTGGAGCTTTGAAGGGCCTATGTCAAGCCTCCAGACGTGACACCTGGCACCCCGGTCTCACCTTCGCGTGGTCACCATCGGACCACCAGAAAGGGGCCGAACGGCCCACGGCCTCAGCGTCCCTATTCGGCATCCTGTGCCCAGATAAGCGAGCCCTAGGACGCACGCAGTTCGTCCGGGTTCGTCGCAACGGAAGGGATGGGATCGGGTCATGCAGATCACAGCCAGGTACCACCAACTCGGTGTCGCCCTGTTGCGGGTGACCGTCGGTGTCATCTTCCTGTGGGCCGGGCTGGAGAAGGTTCTCGGGTCCGGACCGGAAGGTTTCAGTGCGGCCGGTTTCCTCAAGTTCGCGACGGCCGGAACGCTCGGCTGGCCATTCGTCACCGGCGAGGTCGCCGAGGGGACGATCTTCAATCCGACGAATGGCCTGTGGGTTAGCCTCGCCAGCAACGATGCGGCCATGACCTTCATCAACTTCATCGTGCCGTGGGGCCAGATCGGCATCGGCATCAGCCTGATGCTTGGGCTGCTCACCAGGTTCGGTGCCGCGATGGGCGCGTTGATGATGTTCTTCTTCTTCATCGCCGCTTGGGAGTTCGAGTTCGGGATCGTCAACCAGCACCTGACCTACACGATCATCTGCCTGGCGCTCGCTGGATTGGGTGCCGGCAAGTACTACGGCCTCGATGCCTACATGGCGGAACGAGTCGGCCCCGGCGTGCGCCGCTGGCTGATGTCGGGCGAGCCGGTACCGCTGGCCGCCTGACCA
>CAYNGM010000245.1:1731-3871 GCA_964396565.1 uncultured Anaerolineaceae bacterium
CGGCGTGCGCCGCTGGCTGATGTCGGGCGAGCCGGTACCGCTGGCCGCCTGACCATCCCGGGCGCCGACCATGTGACCGGCGCCCGGCGCCCGTAACGACTCCACGAGACGGCGGACCTTCGGGTCCGCCGTCTTCACGTTGTGGAACTCGTGCCTGGCGCCGGGGCCCGTGGCGGAGTCCGGCCCCCGGATCCGCGTGTGGTCCCGGTCAAGGCATCCGCTTCTGGTCTGACCCCGCCTCTGATTTGTCCCCGCCTCTGGTTTGTCCCCGCCTCTCGTCCGGGTCACGGCGCTTGCGCTCGGCCCGCGCAGCCCGTGTGACCGGAGCGGCCCGCGCAGCCCGTGTGGCCGGAGCGGCCCGCGCAGCCCGTGTCGTCCTACTGACGACGATCTGGCACAAGGAGGTCATCGTCGATCGAATCGTCGTCCTGTCGACGATGGGCCGGCCGAAGTGGACGGTCGTCGGGCGAGATGGCGTCGTCGCGACGACACGCCGTGCGCTATGGGGTGTCAGATGGTTGGCTCGCTCGAAATCGTCGTCAGCCAGACGACAGGCTCGGCCGCGGAGCGCAAACCGGACCGCGACGACTGACCGCTCCGGCCGCCACGTGATGACCGCTCCGGCCGCCACATGATGACCGCTCCGGCCGCCACGTGATGACCGCTCCGGCCGCCACGTGATGACCGCTCCGGCCGCCACGACCGACCGCTTGGCCACCACCGATCGCTCCGGTCGCCAGCGTAGTGACGGCTTCGGCCGACGGACCGGACCGGACCGGACCGGCCGAGTTGGCCACCCCCGGGCAGGCTGACGTTGATGTCATCGTTACCGTCCGAGAGACACGCCACGCGGCGGCTGGGCCATGATCTTGGCCGCATCGCCCCGGACGTCAGCCCACAGGATGCCCGCCCCCGGCCAGGGAATGGATGGATCGAACAGGGCGGCGTGGATCGCCGCGCAAGTCGCTGGATATGCGCGGGACAAGGTCGATTCGAAGCGCACAGCCAAGGCCCGGGTCGCGACCGTCGAGCGCAGGACGAGCAGGCGACTGATGGCCCTCTCGCCGCCCAACTGCGCCCAGATCTCGGACGAAGGCAGCGACTCGGCCTTCTCAGTGAGCCATCGAAGGTGCTGCTCGAGGCGGTCGATGCGTGACTGGACCTCGCAAGCGATGAGGTCCGATCGCGTGCGGTCGAGTACCAGGTCGATGAAGCCGCGCGCCGGTCGGCGAGTGTGGACCTCCGGGAATGCGGTCGCCGTCCCGGCAGACAGCGCGATCAGGGTCTCGACGATCAGCGCCTGTGCGCGGTCGAAGATCGGTGTGCCCGGGCGTGGGAAGAGCCGGATCGACAGGTCGCTTCCGACGGCCTCGCACAGTGCCACGAGTGTCGCGACTGACGGATCGCGTCGTCGTTCGAATAGATGGCCGACGAAACCTGGGTCGAGCCGCGCGCGCCTCGCCAGCGCCCGATGCGTCAGACCGAGATCCTGGCAGAGTCGATCGAGGTCTCGAAACACGGTGTCGATCACCAGTTGTGTCTGCCGACCGTTCGAGGTGCCACGGCTGTGGTGGGTCAGATGGCTCGCGTGGGAACGAGGCTTCGTACCTGGCGCGTCGGTCGTCATCGTCCGATTCCAGCATGCGAGCCTTATCTACGGCGTATGCGGCAATTCGCCAAGCGTTAATCGTGGTCAACTCCGAGCAGTTCGCGGTCAACTCCGAGTGGTTCGTGGTCACTTCCGAGTGCTGGCTCGGATGGTCGGCACGGGACGCGCGTGAGGTCCCACGGGCGACGATTCAGAGCGAGGCCGGTGCGGTCTGGTCCGTTCCGCCCCCCCCAAGAGTTGGACTACGTCCCTGTGGCGACGATCGTATCGCCGGATGCGCCCTCTCGATCTCGCTGTCGTCGTGACGACGGCAATCGATCCCGGACCGGCGGTCTTGTTGGGAATCGTCGTCAACCAGACGACATGGGCCGGGGGCCGCGGGCTGCGGACAGGTAGTGGCGGGTGATCGCGAGTGGGGGCAGTGGCAGGTGATGGCCGTGGCGGCAGACCGTGGCTGGGGGAAGTGACGGTAGCGCGCGCCGTGGCGGCAGACCGTGGCTGGGGGAAGTGACGGGCTAGCGGCGGCGTGGT
>CAYNGM010000246.1:0-3463 GCA_964396565.1 uncultured Anaerolineaceae bacterium
CTCGACACGCCGCGATGCAGGAGGCGGTCACCGGACTGTTCGCCTCGCTCGACGGCTGGATCACCGAACCCGAGGTGTCGTTCTCGGTCTATAGCGAACGAGGCGTCGTCGACGTCCTGGCCTGGCATCCCACGCGACGCATGCTCCTCATCATCGAGCTCAAGACCGAGATCGTCGAAGTCGGCCGACTCATGGCCTCGATGGATCAACGTAGGCGGCACGGGCTATCCATGGCCAAGGCCCGCGGATGGGACCCTGTCGCCGTGAGCACGCTGGTCCTGATCGCCGAGAGCCGGACGAACCGACGGGCCGTCGCGCGACACCAGCATGTACTTCGTGCCAAGTTCCCGGTCGACGGCCGGGCACTGCGACGTTGGCTGCACGATCCGTCTGAACGGGTCGATGCGCTGACTTTCCTGCCATATCCGCAGGACGCGACGCTTCGGCGCAGCATGTCCCCCGTCAAGCGGGTCGTTCCGTCTCGACGCCGCCCGCGCCCGGCCGCCTAGCCCTGATCTCGTCAGCTTAAGGCCCGCACCATGGCGATTTGGCAGGAAGGCGACCACGACGGGCCCGCGGTCCGATGCGGCAAGCCCGTGATCCGAGCCGAAGCGTCACACCGTGGCGATTTGGCAGGAACGTGACGGCGACGGGCCCGCGGTCCGAGCCGAAGGGTCACACCGTGGCGATTTGGCAGGAAGGCCGCGTGCATGCGGAGGAATGGGGGCCCGCCGCGTCGATGCCGAGCACCACGCCCGTCTCAGGATCTCGTCCGTCTCAGGATCTCGCCCGTCTCAGGATCTCGCCCGTCTCAGGATCTCGCCCGTCTCAGGATCTCGTCCGCTTCAGGATCTCGTCCGCTTCAGGACCTCGCCGGCCACGATCTCGCGGTGGATCTGGTTCGTGCCCTCGTAGATCTGGGCACCCTTGGCATCACGCATCAGCCGCTCGATGCCCGTCTCGCGCGAGTAACCGCTCGCCCCGAACAACTGGACCGCGTCAGTCGCGACCCGCATGGCGGTGTCTGAGGCAGTCCACTTTGCCAGCGACGATGCCTCAACGATCGATTCGCCGCGATCCTTGGCCGCGGCGGCTTCCCGGGTGAGTGCCCGCGCCGCCGCCACGTCGCGGGCCATCTCCGCCAGCATGAACCGCAGGCCCTGCTGATCGGCGAGCGGACCCCCGAACGCACGGCGTTCCCCGAGATACCTGGCCGCGGCCTCCAATCCGGCCCGGGCGATCCCGACACACCCAGCGGCGATGGAGATCCGCCCCTCGCCCAGCGCCGAGAGGGCGATCCGATACCCCTCCCCATCCCCGCCGAGACGGTTGGCCGCGGGGACCTCGCAGCCATCGAAGACCAGCTCCGAGGCAGGGCATGCCCGGATCCCCATCTTCTGCTCGTGCCGTCCGAACCGGAACCCGGGCGTGCCCTTCTCGACCAGGAACGCCGTGATCCCCTTTGGCCCGGCCTCAGGATCGAGGGTCGCGAAGACCAGGTATCGATCAGCCTCCGGCGCATTCGAGATCCAGATCTTGGTACCGGTCAGTCGGTAAGCCGTGGGTGCATCGGCCGGCCCCACACGCTCGGCCCGAGTCCGCAGCGCGGCCGCATCAGAACCGGCATGAGGTTCGGTCAGGGCGAACGCCCCAAGCGCCTCGCCGGAGAGCATGGCCGGTAGCCAGCGGGCGTGCTGTTCGGCGTTGCCCCACGTCACGACCGGGTACTGCGACAGGATGTGGACCGAAAGGGAGACGGCCATAGCCATGTCGACCGAGCCGAGCTCCTCCATGACCAGCGTCCAGCCGAGGTACGAGAACCCGGCTCCACCGACCGACGTCGGGATCGGCGCGGCAGTCAGGCCAAGGTCACCCATCGCCCGGAACAGCGATCGGTCGTAGCGCTCGGACTCGTCACGCTCAAGGGCACCCGGCGCCACCTCGCGGGTCGCGAACTCGCGAGCGGTCGCCTGCAGGAGTCGCTCTTCGTCGGTCAGCTGCATCGACTGCGCACCGCTTGGATCCCGACCGCTCGGACCGCCATCGCTCGGACCCCCACCGCTCGGACCCCCACCGCTGACCGCAGCGCGCCGTCCACGGTCAGCCCCGCGGATACGTGTAGAAGCCGCGACCAGACTTCTGGCCGAGATGCCCCGCAGCAACGAGCTCCTCGAGGATCCGCGGCGGGCGGAGGTGCTCCTGGCCGAGGCCATCCTCGAGGACGCGCATGATCCCAAGGCACACGTCGAGGCCGATGAAGTCGGCGAGCTCGAGCGGACCCATAGGATGGTTCAGGCCGACGCGGGCGCCCGTATCGATGTCCTCGGCCGTCCCGACGCCCTGCTCCAGGGCCCGCATGGCCTCGACCAGGAACGGCATAAGGATCCGGTTGACGATGAACCCGGGTCGATCGGCGGAGACGATCACCTGCTTGGCGAGACGCTCCGAGAGGGCACGGATCGCCTGGACCGTGTCGTCGTCGGTGTCATGGCCGCGGATGAGTTCGACGAGCGGCATCACCGGAACCGGGCTGAAGAAGTGCATCCCCACGAACCGCGGCCGTCGCTCAGCGGACACCGCCTCGGCCAGACGATGGATGGCGATCGAGCTTGTGTTCGAGGCGAAGATGGCATCTGGCGCCGCGACTGCGTCGATCGTGCGCCACAACCCATGCTTGACCGCGAGGTCCTCGAAGACCGCCTCCACGACGAGCGATGCGTCGGCGGCATCGGCGATATCGGCGCTCACCCGGATGCGCTTCAGGACGGCATCGCGCTCGGGATCGCTGAGCTTGCCCTTCGCGACCGCCCGTGCCAGGTTCCCGGCGATGCGCTCGCGTCCCGCCTCGGCCCTGGTGATATCGGGCTCGTACAGGACGACAGGCAAGCCGGCCGCGGCGTGGACCTGGGCGATGCCATGGCCCATCAAGCCGGCCCCGGCCACGAAGACGCGCTCGATCGACTGCATAGCCGCCAGTGTATGCCCGCGCGAAAGCCCGGAACGGAGGCTGGCGCGGACCGCCGGGTCTCGCTTCTGATGAGGATTTCGTTGTCTTGGCGGACGCCATTCATCACGCTCGGCCGGTAGCCTTCGTCAGACGGGCAGCAATCCGACCAAGGGGAGGGACGACATGCGAGTCCTGGCGTTGGTCGTGGCGGCCCTGCTGGTCGCATGCTCGCCCGTGCGGACGCCGCCGGCATCGACCGCGACAGCGATGAGCCTGGTGCCAACCACGATACCGTCCGACAGTGCCACAGCTAAGCCGGTCGGTAGCACAGACGCAGTGCCGACGACGTTCTCGTTCGACGTGGCGAACCGGGCCAGCATCGGGGTGATCGTGTCCGTCATGAGCGACACAGCCGGCACGATGCCGGGCTTCGAGCCGGGACAGCGAGGCACGGTCTCGATCAACCTGCTCAACCCCGACAACGGGATCGGCGTCGAAATCCAGGCCCCGGGGTGC
>CAYNGM010000246.1:3473-3866 GCA_964396565.1 uncultured Anaerolineaceae bacterium
GGTCGACGGCCGCGACGGCCGCGAGGTCGCAACCGCGACGGCGGACTACCCGACACCCGGCACCTTCACCCTCGTCGTGGAGGACGGACCGAAGGCCGGTACGATCAAGCTCTCGACCAGTCCCGGCGTCGCCGCGACCCCGATCCCGCTGCCGTCGAACTCGCTCGTCGGCTGCGGCGGGTAGCCCGGCGAGATCAGGCGGCGGGCGGGGACTGCGTCGGCATCGGAGCGAGGGCGGCGAGAGCCTTCGGGGTCGCTTGTCTCGCGCGAGCTGCCGCCGCGTGCGCCCGGTTCCGCGCCCGCTTCGGCGCGAGGCGCTGCTCGACCGCGACGACTGACGCGTAGAGCGAGGACCCGCCCCTGTCGTCCATCGAGCGCCGTCCGAGAACCAGG
>CAYNGM010000247.1:0-3840 GCA_964396565.1 uncultured Anaerolineaceae bacterium
ACGACGTCCTGATGTGGCGCGACGAGGCCCTCATGCTCAACCTCGCGAGCTTTGGTCCGGTCGAGCACCAGTTGTTCATCCAGGCCCGGATCAACGGTCTGCGCGACATCCTGGCGTTGTCGCGCGAGGACTTCCACGCTCGATTGGCGCGTGGCGCACGGGAGCTCGGCGAGGAACTCCCGCCAGCCCTCGTCGTCGATGGCTGGTGGGACCAGGCGCGCACGCTCGAGGACGAATAGGCCGTCCGTCCGAAGAGGCCCGGGCGCTCTACCGGGTAGCATCCGCTTCGATGGGTCCTCTAGTGCACCGGCTCGGTTCGTTCGTGGTCGGCTTGGCGACGTCGTTCGCCATCCTTGCCGTGGTCATCCCGCTCTTCCTGAACCCGACCTGGGTCTCGTTCGAGCAGGATCGATCGGGGGCGGCCGCGTGGACCGGGTTCGACCCAGCCGACCTGCGGACTGCCACGGACGCGATCCTCGCCGACCTGGTCATCGGGCCGCCCGACTTCGATGTCGCGATCGGCGGTAGCCCGGTCCTCGATGAACGCGAACGCTCCCACATGCGCGACGTCCGGAGTGTCTTCGCCGCCTTCTTCGTCCTGACCGCGCTGCTCGTGGGCAGCGCCATCGCGATCGCCTGGCGACGGGGCGCCGCCGATCGTGCCTCCGTGTGGCGGGCCGTGCGTGACGGGGCGCTGGGCCTGATCGTCGGCCTCGTGCTCCTTGGTGGCTACGCCTTCATCGCGTTCGACATCATGTTCGAGGTGTTCCACCGGCTGTTCTTCGCCGGTGGCTCGTACACGTTCGATCCGGCGACCGAGCGTCTTGTCCAGCTCTTCCCGTTCGGCTTCTGGCAGGAGACCGCCATCGCCCTGGGAGCGGCGGCGATCATCGTGGCCATCATCGTCGCGTTCGTGGCTCAGCGACGCCTGGCCGCGAAGGTGCGAGGTTCTTCAGCGGCCGCGCTGCCGTCAGCCGCGCTGCCGTCAGCCACGCTGCCGTCAGCCACGCTGCCAGCGGCCGCGCTGCCGTCAGCCACGCCCGTCGACTCGGGCGATGCGGTGGAGCCCGGTCCTTGAGTGCCTTCCGGGCGTTCCGGGTGGCGGGCTCGGACCTGCGTATCCACGTCTCGTGGATCGTCATCCTGGCCGCGATCGTGGTGACCACCGCGGACCGTCTCGAGACAGCCGACCCCTCGATGGCGCCGGTCGTGCGCTGGCTGATCGGTGCACTCGTCGCGCTCGGTCTGCTCGGATCGGTGATCGTCCATGAGTTCGGTCATGCGCTCGCGGGTCGGCGGCTCGGGATCCCGGGCGGGCCGGTCGTCGTCCACCTGTTCGGCGCACCCGCGTCACCGATGCGGCTGGCCACGCGACCCCGTGACGATGCCCTGGTCGCGGTCGCCGGTCCGCTGGCGAACCTGGTGGTCGGCGCCATCGCCATCGCCGTCGGCCTTTTCCTGCCGACACTCTCATGGTCGGCTGCGCCGCTGACCGCGGAACTCGCCCTCGTGGTCGGAGGGATCGGCATCGCCCTTGCCCTGGTCAACCTCGTCCCGGCCTACCCGCTTGACGGTGGACGCCTCGTCCGCGCCATCGCCTGGGGCATCACCGGCGACCCCGGACGCGCGCTCCATGTCGCGGCCCTGTCCGGTCGTGCATCGGGTCTGGTCTGCGCCGCGATAGGTACGGCGATCATCATCACCTGGTCTTCCATCGATGGCGTGATGCTCGCCCTGTGCGGCTGGTTCCTGGTGTCACACGCGCGCACGCTCGAGGGGGTCGTCGCGGTCGAGGGGCGTCTCGAGGGCCTGTCCGTCGCGGACGCGATGGCGGCCCCCGAGGTCCGCATCGCGGAGACGTTGACCATCGACACGTTCGCCGACCAGGTGGCCGCCGAATCGATCCAAACGGTCGCGGTCGTGCGCGGCGACGAGATCGTGGGTCTCCTCGACACGCGGCGTCTGCGCCGGATGGACGGTGCGCGTCGCAGGACGACCCGCGCGGGCGCGGCGATGACACCGTTGGCGGCACTGCCGGTGGTCGCTACGGATACCAGCCTGCGGGTGGCCCTGGACCTGTTCGGACGGTCCGGTCTGGATGGGCTGGCGGTGACCTCGTCCGGATCGGTGATCGGGATCGTGACCCGGAGCAGTGTCGGAGAGGCGATCCGCGCACGCCAGGGACAGGCGACCCACGCGGGGGGTGACGGCTCATGACCGGCGATCGACTCCTGACCGTCGAAGAGGCGCGTGCCGCGGTGTTCGCCGCCATACCCGGGCCGACCCCGATCGAGTCGGTCGCGCTCTCCGATGCGCTCCAACGTGTCATCGGGGGCGCGATCGCGAGTCCGATCGACCTGCCGCCGTGGGACAACTCGGCGATGGACGGGTATGCGATCCGCGCCGCTGACGTGACCGCCGCGACAGAGACCGAACCGGTGCGCCTGGAGATCGTCGGAGAGGTGCGCGCCGGCCAGGGGCCGACCGTGACCGTCACCGCGGGCGGCGCCGTCCGGATCGCGACAGGAGCGCCGGTCCCACCCGGCGCGACCGCCGTCATCCCGGTCGAGGGCACGACGCCGCTCGACGTGACCGGTGCGGCGGCCGGCCCCAGGGGTCGGGATGCCACCGGGCCGTTGCCGGCCGCGATCGCCGTCCACGAGGCGATCGGACCTGGGCATTCGATACGCCGCGGCGGCAGCGATCTGCGGGCAGGGTCCGTGATCGTCGCGCCAGGGACGGTCATGACCCCGGCCGTGGTCGGGCTGGTCGCCGGTGTCGGCCGGGCGACCGTCGAGGTGCACCGGCGACCGGTGGTCGGGATCCTGGCGACCGGCGATGAGCTCCGTTCGCCCGGTCAGGACCTTGGACCGGCCGGGATCCCCGATTCGAACGGTCCGGGCATGCGCGCGATGGTCGAGGCAGCTGGTGGCGACGCCAGGGTCCTCGGGGTGGCCGTCGATCGACTCGATGACGTCCGGGCGCGGCTGTGCGCGGGCCTCGTCGAGGGTGCCGACGCGATCATCGTCTCGGGTGGTGTGTCCGTGGGGCCGTATGACGTCGTGCGCGCCGCGTTCGAGGAGTTCGGGTCCATCGAGCTGTGGCGTGTCGCGGTCCAGCCGGGCAAGCCGTTCGCATTCGGTACCGCCCGAGCGCCCGGCGATGATGGCTCCGACCCGGATCGTCGGCCGACCCTGCTGTTCGGGTTGCCGGGCAATCCCGTCTCCACGTTCGTCACGTTCGAGCTGTTCGTCCGACCCGCCCTGCGGCGTCTGGCCGGGCACCGCGATGACGACCTGTTCCGGTCCGTCGATCGGGCGGTCCTGCTCGGGCCGGTGTCCAAGAGTCACGGACGTCGCGCCTTCGTGCGCGTGACCGCCCGACGTGATGCGCTCGGGACGCCGATCCGCGATGACGGTGGGCGGGTCGGGGTCGAGCTTGCCGGCGGATCGGGCGGGCAGGGTAGTCATGTCCTGTCCGCGCTTGCCACCGCCGACGCCCTGGCCGTGATCCCGGAGGCTGACGATGCCCTGCCGGCCGGCTCCGAGGTCGCCATCTGGTGGCTCGACCGGTCCTGACGGCCCTACGCGCGCGAACCGGCGCCGGACGGGGCGCTATCCTCGACGCCATGGAACCTCGACATGACCGGCCTGACCCAAGGAGCACATCACGGGCCGAACGCCGACGCCTCACCCACGTCGATCGGACCGGGCGCCCAAGGATGGTCGACGTGTCGGCCAAGCCCGTGACCGCCCGCCGTGCGGTCGCGGAGGCCACGGTCAGGGTGTCCGACGAGACGATGAGCCTGGTCATCGATGGCGGTGGCGCCAAGGGCGACGT
>CAYNGM010000248.1:0-3830 GCA_964396565.1 uncultured Anaerolineaceae bacterium
GATCCGCCCGGCCCGGAATCACGCGACCGCCGGTCGCCCGGCGGTCGTCCATCGTGATGCCCTCGGAGGTCAGTGTGCGCAAGCGCGTGGGCTGCCCTCGCTCTCGGCGGTTCGGAAACTCGAACCGCAGCCGCACCCGGACACGGCGTTCGGGTTGTTGACGGTGAATCCGGCACCCATGAGGGTATCGACGTAATCGATCTGTGAGCCCTGCAGGAGCGCGACGCTCTGCCCATCGACGTAGACCTTGATGCCGTTCACATCGAGGCGGCTGTCCTCGGGGGTCGGTGCGTCCTCGAGCATCATCCCGTAGCGATAGCCGGAGCAGCCGCCCGAATAGATGTACACGCGCAGACCGATATCGGGACTCGTCTCGTCCTTCGTCAGCTCACGGAGTCTGGTCGCCGCGGCATCGGTGAGTGACACGATCGCCGACTGCTGGTCGATCATCGGGGCTCGTCCTCCTTCGGACGGGATGGCGTAGGTCATGAGCGTCATCGTGATGACGTCGCTCGTCATCGTACGGGCCACAAGTGGTTTCGACAAGCACCCCGTCAGAACCGGCCCAGTGATCCGACCGTACCAGGCGACGCGTACGGGGCGGTCGCCGCGGCGCTGGGGGGTCAGGCGTCCAGACGCTCGACGACTGTCGCGATCCCCTGGCCCACCCCGATGCACATCGTGGCCAACCCGAAGCGACCGCCTGTCCGCCGCAGTTCGTGCACCAGCATCGTCACCAAACGGCCACCACTCATGCCCAGCGGGTGGCCCAGCGCGATGGCACCCCCGTTGACATTGACCTTCGCGGGATCGAGGCCGAGCTCGTCCATGCACGCCACCGACTGGCTGGCGAACGCCTCGTTGATCTCTATCAAGTCGAGGTCGTCCACGGTCAGGCCCGCCCGCTCAAGGACCTTGCGCGTCGCCGGGACCGGACCGATGCCCATCACCGAGGGATCCACACCGGCCACGGCGGTCGCTACCAGCCGGGCCATCGGTCGCAGTCCCAGGACGCGGGCTCGCTCTGCCTCGACCAGCAGGACCGCCGCCGCGCCATCGTTGATGCCCGAGGCATTCCCCGCGGTAACGGTCCCGCCATCACGGACGAATGCCGGCTTGAGGCGCGCCAGTGCCTCGGCGCTGGTGTCGGCACGTGGATGCTCGTCACGGGTGACCACCGTGACCTCACCCTTGCGCCCGGCGACCTCGACGGCCACCAGCTGGTCATCGAAACGTCCGGCCTCGATCGCGGCGACGGCTCGTCGCTGGCTCTCCAGGGCGAAGGCATCCTGGCGCTCGCGGCTCACCTTCCACCGCTCAGCCACGTTCTCCGCGGTCTCCCCCATCGAGAACGGGTGATGCATCGCGGCAAGCTTCGGGTTCACGAACCTCCAGCCCAGCGTGGTGTCCACGAACTCACGCGACCCGCGGTCCCACGGCCCCTCGGCCTTGAGGCCGACATACGGTGAACGGGTCATCGACTCGACGCCGCCGGCGATGAAGACCTCGCCGTCTCCGACCGCGATGGCATGTGCCGCCGAGTTGATCGCCTGGAGCCCGGACCCGCACAGTCGATTGACGGTCTGGCCACCGACTTCGACCGGGAAACCGGCGAGCAGCAGGGCCATCCGGGCGACGTTCCGATTGTCTTCGCCGGCCTGGTTCGCGCAGCCCAGGACGACGTCCTCGACGAGTGCCGGGTCGAGCCCGGTCCTGTCCACGACGGCGCGCAGTACGAGCGCGGCGAGGTCATCCGGCCGAACCGAAGCCAGGGCGCCACCATACCGACTGATCGGGGTGCGTACGGCATCGATGATCCAGGCCTCTCGGATCGGACGATGAAGCTCTCGGTGCATGGCGTCGATCGTAGCAGCCGCGCTCAGCCGACTCCGCCGTCGGGGCTCGAGGTGCTCGTGGGGCTCGAGGTGCTCGTGGGGCTCGAGGTGCTCGCGGGGCTCGCGGTCCTCGCGACGGCGCGCAGCAGCCATGGAGCAGGGTCGAAGCGTGGACCTGCCGAGGCATGTCGCCGCAGGGTCGCGAGCAGCGACGCGGGTCCGCCCGTCGCCGCTACTCGCTCGAACGGGCCCAGCGGATGACCGGCACCGAGACGCATCGCCAGATCGATGTCGGCCTCTGCTGCGACGCCGTCGTCGACCGCGCGGCAGGCCTCGTTCGCTACCGCCGCGACGATCCGCTCGACCACCGCGGCGTCGTCGATCGCGCGTATCTCCGCCTCGGGCAGCTCCCATAGCGGCGCGACGCCGAGCCGGTTCCCGGAGCCGTCGTAGCGGTAGAAGCCGCCGCTCAGCTTCCGACCGAGGTGACCGGCGAGGACCATCCGCTCCTGGATCGGCGATGGGCGGAAACGCTCGGCCAGCGGCCCGTCACGTCCGTCGTCCGAGAAGGCGCGGTAGATGGCCGTCGCAGCGGCAAGGTTCACGTCGATGCCCACGAGATCCATCAGCTCGAATGGGCCCATCGGAAAGCCGGCCCCCCGGATGAGGGTATCCACGCGGGCGACGCTGGCGGAGCCGTCGTGGACGATGGCGAGCGCCTCGAGCGTGAATGGGCGGTTGACGCGGTTGACGATGAACCCTGGTGCATCACCACATGGCACCGGGGTCTTGCCCCAGCCTTCCATGGTGGACGTCGCGGCAGCGATCACGGCGTCCGATGTCCGTGTCGCGACGACGACCTCGACCAACGCCATCAACGGGGCGGGATTGAAGAAGTGCAGCCCGAGCACGCGCTCGGGACGGGTGGCCGCCGCGGCGATCGCACTCACCGACAGCGCGCTCGTGTTGGTGGCGAGGATGGCGTCGGGCCGAGCGACACGATCGAGCTCGGCAAAGATCGATCGCTTGGCCTCGAGGTCCTCGACGATGGCCTCGATGATCAGCTCGCCCTCGAGGGCGACCTCCGCGACGTCGGCGCCGACCCGGAGTCGAGCGAGTCGCTCGTCCACCCAGCCCGCCCGGTCACTCTCGGCGATGTCAAGCGAAGACGCCCGTCGAGCCAGCCCATCGCGGACTCGCGTGGTGCCACGCGTGATGGCGCGGGGGTCCGTGTCGGTCCAACGGACGGTGTCTCCTGCCTCGATGGCAACCTGGACGATGCCCGCCCCCATCGTGCCGGCACCGATCACCCCGACCTGGCGCGGGGTCGCCCGGAGCTCCATCAGACGAGCCGCAGTGCCTCGAAGGGCTGGCGGCAGGCGCGGCAATAGTGAAGGGACCGACACTGGGTCGGCCCGAACGCCGAGTCCATCAGCGTCCGGTCGGAACCGCACCACGGGCAGCTGACGCCCGATGCCGCGTCGGTCGGACCGGCTATCCCGAACGTGGCCAGGGCGGCCAGCCCAGCCTCGCTGATCCGGCCAGGGGTCCACGGGGGTCGGTGCCGCCAGGTCACCGTGATCGGACGGTCCATGTCGGCGAGGCCCTCGCGGATCGACGACGTGATCAGGTCGAGAGCGGGACAGCCAAGGAAGGTCGGCAGGACCTCGACCGTTATGGACGCGTCAGCCACGGCGACCCGCTCGACCATCCCGAGATCGACGATCGAAACCATCGGCAGCTCTGGGTCGACGACGCGCCGGAGTCGACGCAGCACCTCGTCATGGACGCCCTGGCGGGAGGCTCGACCGGACCGGATCGCCGCGACCGAAACCTGAGTCGCGTACTCGCTCACCAGGTCGCCCCGGGGTCACCTGCACGGACCGATGTGAACTCCGCGTGAAGCCGGGCGAACGTCGCGCCGTGCGCTGTCCGGCCGGTCGCCGGATCGCGGATCGCCGGGATCGAGGGCAGGTCGAGCGTCCCGAGCGTCGG
>CAYNGM010000249.1:0-3829 GCA_964396565.1 uncultured Anaerolineaceae bacterium
TCGGCGTACCACTCGGCGCGCGTGGCGACCACCGGCAGGAAGAACATCAGGATCACGTAGGCGACCAACAGCAGTCCACCCGACAGGAGGATGCCGAAGAAGAAGACCCAACGGACAAGGTCGATGGAGATGTCGGAGTAGGCCGCCAACCCCGTGCACACGCCGGCGAGTGCCTGCCCCTCCTTGATCCGATAGAGCTTTCGGCGCGGTGGGCGAGGGACGTCCCGGTGGCCGGCGACCCGTGGCGGCTCGACGGCACCCACCTCGTCCAGGACGGCCTTGACGTCGGCCGCGTTCAGGGTCCGGTCGACGTCGCCGAGTCGGGCGACCAGCCGCGTGCCGATGGACCGTTCCAGGTCGTCGACGACCTCGGCCCGGTCCGGGTCGTCACCAAGCTGTGCTCCGGCCTCGTCGAGGTAGTTCTTGAGCGAGTCATAGGCATCCTCGTGGATGCGCAACGGGCGATCGTTCCCGGTCAGGTCGATGTCGATGACGCGATGCATGGTTCAGGCTCCCAGGCTTGCGATGAGGTTCGAGAGCGACGTCCAATAGGCTCGGAAGGCGGCCAACTGGGCGCGACCGTCGTCTGTGAGGCGGTAGTACTTGCGTGGCGGACCTGCGCTCGACTCCTGCCACTCGTGGTCGAGCAGGCCCTCGCGTCGCATCCGGCTCAGGAGCGGGTAGAGGGTGCCCTCACGCGTCGCGAAGTCGGTCGATTCGAGGCGCTCCAGGATGTCGCCGACGTAGGCGTTCCCGGTGGCCACGATCCCCAGCACGAGGTACTCGAGCAGGCCCTTGCGCAGGACCTGGAACTGGTCCGTGTCGTCCATCTCCCCTCGAACGAAGGTTCCTTGTACTCGCAAGGTACCTTCGCTGGAACGACTCGTCAAGTGCTCCGGGCCTGCTCGCAGGCGATGTGACTTGCGTGAGTGAGATGATGCGTCGTGTCCGTGCGGCTACGTGGCGCCGGGGCTCAGTGCTCCGTCGTGCCCGTGAACGTCCAGCCATCGATCCGGACCGCTGGGACGACCACCCCGCCGAGGAACCCCTTGAGCGTCCGTCGCTCGGCGGCGACGGCGCTTACCCCGGCCAGCGCATCCAGATAGCTCTGGGTGTAACGCAGGTTGCGGACCGGGCCGACGATCCGGCCGTCCTCGACCAGGAAGGTGCCGTCTCGGGTCATGCCGGTGATGATGCCGAGCTTTGGGTGGACGGGATTGGTGTAGTGGAAGCGGGTGACCAGCAGCCCGCGGTCAAGGCCGGAGATCAGTTCATCCCGCGTCGCGGTCCCTGGCGCCATCACCATGTTCAGCGGGAACGGTCCCCACGGGTTCGGTGCCGGAAGGCCGTGGCCGGTCGAGGTGACGCCGTCGTGCGCTGCCGTCTGAGCGTCGTGGACGGTGCCCCGGCAGATGCCGTTCTCGACGAGGGTGACGCGCTGCTTGGCCACGCCCTCGAAGTCGAATGCCATGGGCAACCCGGCCGGATCTCGACCGTCGTCGACGATGGTCACGAGATCGCTGCCGATCCGCTTGCCGATCTCGACGAAACTGCGCCCCTCCTGCACGGCCAGGGCGGAGAAGCCGAGATAGCCGAGCATGTCGAGCAGGTCGACGACGGCGTACTCCTCGAGCACGACCGGGTAGTCGCCGGCATCGATGGCCACGGCGTTCGCCGACGCATCAGCCTTGCCGGCGGCCTCGCGCCCGAGCGCCGAGGCGTCGATGGTCGTGGCATCCACTGTGGCCGTCTCGGCATAGCCGGTCCCGCCGCCTGGACCCATCGAGACCGTCAATAGCTGGGCGCTGGTTCGGGTGCCCCCGACCGCGATGCCCGCCGAGTTGGCCACGGCGAGTGTCTCGGTCCCAGTCGAGAATGACCCGAAGGCGGTCACCCCGGCTGCATCGGCGGCCGCGATCACGGCGCGCACCCCGTCCGCCCGCAGCTCGGGGGATGCCTCGGCGGTGCCGCTCGCGTAGGCGCTGGGCAGTTCCTCGACCGGCCCAGACCCGGGGAGTCCGCCCCAGTCCTCGAGTGGCTCGACGACGGCGGCGATAGCGGCTGCCCTCTCGACGAGATGCCGGAGACCCTCGTCATCGGAGCGATCGGTCGACACGACGGCGACGCGTGTCCCGAGCACGAAGCGCAGGTTGATCGTCGCGTTCCGCTCGGCCACGTTCTGGTGGATCTGGCTGTTGGCGAACCGGGTCAGGGCTGCGTCCTCGGCCATCACGACTGCCTCGGCCTCGGTCGCACCGGCGGCCATCGCCCTCTCCAGCGCACGTCCGGCGAGCGTGAGCGCGTCACGGGCGCGTTCGTCGTTCATGCCCGACTCGTCCTGCGGCCTACCACTTGCCGACCCCGACCTGGACGTCGCGGAACCGCGCACCCGGCACGGCATGACCGACATGGCCGGTCTGCCCCGGCTCGCCCTTGCCGCAGTTCGGCGTCCCAAGCATCACGTAGCTACGCTCGTCACCGACGGCGTCGCACGACCGCCAGAACTCGTAGGTGATCCCGGTGTACGTCGGGTTCTTGAACAGCCGGCCCCTCACCCCGCCCTTGATCTCGTAGGCGACCTCGGTCGCGAACTGGAAGTTGAGGCGCCGGTCATCGATGGACCAGCTCCGGTTCGATGCCAGGTACAGACCGTCGTCCGTGTCGGCGACGATCTCATCGAGACTCATCCCGGGCTGCGGAAGCAGGTTGATGTTGGTCATCCGGATGAGCGGGATCCGGTTCCAGCCGTCGGCCCGCATCGCCCCACCGCTGCGGCGGCCTATCCGCGGTGCGGTCTCGCGCGAGCTGAGATAGCCGACGAAGATCCCGTTCGTGACCAGCGGCACCGACTGCGCGGCGACGCCTTCATCGTCCCAGCCGAAGGTGCCCATGCCGCCTGGCGCCGTGGCATCGGCGACGATGGTGACGAGGTCGCTGCCGTAACGGAAGCGATCGCCGAGCTTGTCGGTCGTCAGGAAGCTCGTGCCTGCATAGCTCGCCTCGGTACCGAAGACGCGATCGAGCTCGGTCGGGTGGCCGCACGATTCGTGGAGCTGGAGATAGAGCTGGCTCGGGTCCAGGATGATCGTGGTCCGGCCGCTGGGGCACTGCGGGGCGGTCAGCAGGGCGACGGCCTCGTCTGCGAGCGGTTCGGCGCGACTAGCCAGTCCCAGGCTCCGGATGTACTCGTAGCCGGCCGCGTTCCAGCCACCGCCCGAGTCCGGGTAGCTTCGACGCTGATGCTCGTCGCCATCGATGGCGTTGGCCTCGACCGCCGAGCCGACGTGGGTGATGGTCTGCTCCGTGAACGATCCGTCGCTGGCGGCGAAGGTCTTCCACTCGCGCTGGGCGGCGTACATCGACTCGGTGACGGTGATGCCCTTGACCCGCGCCGCGGCTTCGTCTGCGGCGAGCAGATCGGCGATCTTGCGTTCCAGTGGGACCTCGAAGGGATCCTCCTCGACCGGCGTCTCGTACGTCCCGTGGGCGGGTGGTCGGTCGTCGAGGGCCACCGGCTCACGCATCGCGGTGGCACTCGCCCGGGCGATCCGGACCGCATCCGCGGCGACCCGATCAGCCTCGGCATGGGTGAGGATGTGGCTGCTCGCGAAGCCCCATGCGCCATCGACCAGAACGCGTACGCCGAAGCCCTCGCTCTCTCCGGATGCCACGCCTTCGACGCGTCCGGTCTTGATGGCGATCGACTCCTCGCGGCGGCGCACGACGCGGGTGTCGGCATAGGTCGCGCCGAGCTGTGTCGCGGTGTCGAGGGCGCGGTCGGTCAGGTCACGCATCGGTCGGTCAGCCTAGCGCACTCCACGGGGCGTCG
>CAYNGM010000250.1:0-3823 GCA_964396565.1 uncultured Anaerolineaceae bacterium
GATCGGCGACGACACACCGGCCAGCCGCCGAACGCCGACGTTGCCGTCTGGGCGGATAGTTCCACGTTCCTGGAGAGACTCATCGAACGCATCGGCGCGCTGGCGACGGCACGAGGGATCTGAAGCCCCGGACGAGCGCGACGGGTCAGTCGGCGTCGGCGTCGGTGCCCGCGTCGGAGGCGGAGGCGACGATGGCGTGGAAGTCGGCGCCTGCGGCCGCGTCGGAGGCGTCGGCGTCGGCGTCGGCGTCGGCGCCCGCGGCCGCGTCGGCGTCCTGGCCGTGCTCCAGCGCGACCTCGTGGACCTCGCCATCGACGATGCGCCACGCCCGCACCCCCGGCTCGCCGGTCGCCACATCCGCCTCCGCAGGGTCGAGTGACACCAGCAGGTACAGCGCTTCCGGGTAGAAGGCGAGCCCGATGTCCGTCGGTGAAGGCACGGCCGGCGTGTGGGTATGCGAATGGACGATCCCCCAGATCACCTCATCGGCGTCATCGGCAGCCACCATGACCCGGTACAGGTCCTCGGGATCTATCTCGTACCGATACGGCGAAGCCGCCCGGTTGCGGGTTGTCTCGAACCGGAGGGGGGCGCCCCCGCCGGCCGCCGGCGCCGTACCCACGATCAGCCCGCATGCCTCATTCGGATAATCGGCTCGAGCGTGGGCGATCAGCGCACCGTGGATCGCTCGCGGCAGTCGGGCGGCTGCGGGGCCGGGGCGGTAGATCGTGTCGGCGTGTTCAGGACCGTGCTGTGTCATCGGTGCATCACCACCAGTTGACGCCACCTTCGAGCGCTTCCTCCATCTCGGCCAGGTCCGTCGTGAACGTGCCGGCCGACAGGTACTTCCAGCCGCCGTCGGGGAGCAGCGCGACGATCGTGCCCGACGACATCGCGGCCGCCTCACGCGCCGCCGCGACAAGCACCGCACCACACGATGGACCAGCGAAGATGCCCTCGCGGAACACGAGCTCACGGAGCGCCGCGATAGCGTCCCGGTTCGAGACCAGGTACTTCATGTCGATGAGCGCAGGGTCCAGGATCTCGGGGACGAAACCTTCGTCGAGCGAGCGCAGGCCCTGGACCAGCTCTCCTGGGAGCGGCTCGGCAGCGACGATCCGGACGCCAGGCTTGTGCTCACGCAGGTAGCGCGACACGCCCATCAGGGTCCCAGCGGTTCCAAGGCCGGCCACGAAGACATCGATCTCCGGACAGTCAGCCAGGATCTCCGGGCCGGTGGTCTCGTAGTGGGCTCGCGGATTGGCGGGATTGCCGTACTGGTAGGGCATCACGAACCGCGCATCCCGCGCGACCAGGTGCTTGGCCAGCGCGATCGCCCCGTTCGACCCAAGAGCGCCCGGCGAATCGATGACCTCGGCACCGAACAACGCGGCCATCTGGCGACGCTCGTTGGTCACGTTGTCGGGCATGACCAGGGCCACCCGGTAGCCCTTGCGCCGCCCGATCATCGCCAGCGCGATGCCGGTATTCCCGGAGGTCGGCTCGAGGATGATCGAGTCCTCATTCAGGAGCCCGCGCGTCTCGAGGTCTTCGACAAGGTACTTGGCGGTGCGGTCCTTGACCGAGCCCGTCGGATTGAGCATCTCGAGCTTGGCGAACAGCCGGACGGCGGCGTTCGGCGACATCCGGGGGATCTCGACCAGCGGCGTGTGGCCTATCGCATCGAGGATGTCCGAGTAGCGGCCACCGTGGCGCGGCAGCTCATCGTGGGCATGGAAATGAGGGTGGTCGTCGGGCGAGTCGGGGGCGTGTGAATGCCCATGGTCGACGTCGTCACCTGAGCGCGGGTCCTGCGCCTTCCCTTGTCCGCCGGGCGTGCCCGGACCCTGCGCCCGCAGTGCCGGGATGGACATCGGGGCTCAGCCGCCGGCCATCGCCGGGAGCAGCCGGACCTCGTCAGCCGACGCGACCGGCGTCTCCAGCCCCGCCAGGTATCGGACATCCTGGCCGTTGACGTAGACGTTGACGAATCGATTGAGGTCGCCATCGTCGGTCAGGAGCTGGCCACGCAGACTCGGGTGAGATGCGACCAGGGCGTCCACTACGGCGCGGATGGAGTCCCCTTCGACCTCGACCGACTTCTGACCGCCGACTGCCGCGCGCAGGACGGCCGGGATGAAGACCGTGCTCACGCCCGTGCCTCCGACGCCACGGTGCCGACTGGGGCGCCCACACCCCCCGAGCCCGCCGTGCCGGCTGAGTCCGCGTTGCCGGCTCCGCCCGCGGTACCCGCAGTGCCGGCCAGACCGGCCGTGGTCATCAGGAACGGGGCATCAGCACCGCCTCCGGGCGCCGCCATCGGACGTCCGGCAGCCCGGGCCGCGACGGCGGCATCGGAGCAGACCGGGCAGTTCGGATCGCGACGCAGCTGAAGCTCGGTGAACTCCGTCTCGAGCGCGTCGAACAGGAGCAGCCGGCCCGCCAGGCTGTTGCCGATCCCGAGCAGGATCTTGAGAGCCTCGTTGGTCTGGAGCATGCCCATGATCCCTGGCACGACCCCGAGGACACCGGCTACCGAGCAGCCGGGGGCGAGCTCAGGCGGCGGCGGGGTCGGATACAGGCAGCGGTAGCACGGACCCTCGTATGGGATGAACGTGGTCAGTTGTCCCTCGAACCGGAACACGCTGGCGTGGACCACGGGGATGCGCGCGGCGACCGCCGCGTCATTCAGGATGTAGCGCGTCTCGAAAGTGTCCGTCCCATCGAGGATCACGTCGTAGCCGGCGATGATCCGCTCCACGTTGGAGGCGACCAGCATCTCCTCGTGAAGGACTACCTGCACGTCGGGGTTGAGCGCCGTGATGGCGATCCGCGCGCTCTCGACCTTGCGCTCCCCGATGCGGTCGGTCGTGTGGATGATCTGCCGCTGGAGGTTGCTGATGTCGACGATGTCGAAGTCCACGAGACCGATGGTCCCGACGCCCGCCGCGGCCAGATAGAGGGCGGCTGGGCTGCCCAGACCGCCGGCACCGATCAGCAGCGCCCTGCTGCCGAGTAGCTTCGCCTGACCCTCCGAACCGACCTCGGGGATCAGCAGGTGGCGGCTGTAGCGCTGCTTCTGCTCGGGTCCAAGGACGATGGGCTTGTCCCACGGCAGTCCCGCGCCCTTCCAGCCCTGGAAGCCACCCGCCATCGACGTCACGTTGGTGTAGCCCATCGACTGCAGGGTCTGTGCCGCGAAGAGCGAGCGAACACCGCCTGCGCAGTACAGGACGATGGGCTGGTCGCGATCCGGCGCAACGCCCTCGATCTGCTGCTCGATGTAGCTCTTGCTTATGTGCTCGGCACCCGGGATGTAGCCCTGCTCCCACTCGGAATCCTCGCGAACGTCGACGAGGGTCAGGCCCTCCGGCGGCAGGGCATGGACCTCCCGGGGAGTGGCTTCGGGGACCTCGGCGCGTGCCTCGCGCAGGAGATCGGCGTATGACTTCGACATGGCTGGTGTGCGACTCCGAGTGATTTCGACGGGCTGGCATCTCAGGTGCCAGGGCGAGCGATGGACGACGAGCGGGACGGCTGGTTCAGAGGGGTCGGCCGGGTCGGTTGGGACGGCCGGTTCGGCTGGGTCGAAGGGGCCGGCGATCAGGCCGGCTCGCTACACCTGCAGCGGCCCATCTCGATCGGGTCTCCGCCGTGGCGACGACAGCTGCGGCCAGCCATCACCCCGTCACCGCTGACGCGATCCATCACGATCCGGCCTCCGCAGGTGCACTGGCGGCCTTTGTGCCGAGTTCCTCAAGCACGTGCTGGAGTGAGTCATGGCTGAGCATCGCGCACTTCAGTCGGGCGGGGCTTATCTCGA
>CAYNGM010000251.1:0-3816 GCA_964396565.1 uncultured Anaerolineaceae bacterium
TGGCACATCCACGTCGAGGCCGGGCACTACGTGGCGTGCGTCACGACGACCGGGCTCGATCACCAGCGCGTCCCACGCGCCGCTTTCGGGAAGCCGCGCGACGCGATCCGTTACTGCGACATGCGACAGGCAGCCGTGTCTCCGCTGCGGGCACCAGGTGAGGCGGGGACTCCCTCCCCCGCCTCTCCCGGCGTCCTCACCGACGCCGGCAAGTGAATAACCCCGGCCCGTCTGCTCTTGGGGAACGGCGGGTCGGGGTACCTCAGAGGGAGGCACCACTCATGGTAAAGGTCACGCTCACGGAACAGATGGTCAACGCCATCGGCGCCGCGCTCGACGAGCGGAACAAGCTCCTCGTCTCGAACCTGGTCCGCCTTCGGACGCACCCGCAGACGCAGGACCGCGACTTCGCCATCGAGACGCTGCAAGAAGCCATCCGCGACACGATCCTGTCGCGCCTGACCATCGCCGAGGCGCTCGAGGAGCCCGAGTACCCGGACGACATGGTGTTCGCCCGCATCGGCCAGGATCCCGACACGTCGGTCATCTGGCACGAGTACCTCGACCGATGAGTCCGCGCAACGCGGCCGAGGTCGGCCAGCGCCGGACGTACACCTTCCACGGAAAGAAGTATCCGTCCGTGACTACGCTCTTGAAGGCGTGGCCGCAGGAGTGGGCCATCCCCTACGGCGCCAAACACGTCGCCGAGCGGGCGGTGTTCCAGCACGCCGAGCTCGCCGAGCGCCTGAGCAGCGACGACCCGCTCGACTGGACGCTCAAGTGGTTGAAGAAGGCGCCGTTCGAGCGGCGCGACGCAGCCGCCGACGCGGGCACCGCGCGGCACGGCTACCTGGAGGACCGTCTCAACGGCTTCGGCGTGCCGGACGACCTGTCGCCGGCCGAGGTCGCGATCGAGCAGTTCCTTGCGGTATACCGCCCGGAGCCCGTCCTTGTCGAGTCGCAGGTCGTGTCGATCGCCGAGGGCTACGCCGGCAGCGCGGACGCCTTCGTCCGCATCTACGGCAAGACCTACATCCTCGACCTCAAGACCGCGAACCACGCGGCCACGGACCACAAGGCGCGGCTCCAGCTGGCCGCCTACCGCTACGCCGACCTCGTGTTCGAGGATGACGTGGACCTCGGGCCAGTGCCTGTCTGTGACGGCGCGCTCATCCTCGCGATCCCGCGCGACGACCCGCGCTCGTGGCAGCCGCTCGAAGTCGAGGCCGGGCCGACCGAGTACGCCCGCTTCCTCGACTACAAGCGTGCCTGGCAGTTCTACGACACCACGAAGGAGACGGCGGTCGGCGAGCTCCTGCTGCCGCAGGTGAAGGAGGAAGTGGCGTGAGCAAGGAAGTCGACGCCCTGCGGGACGTTCTGTCTGCCGAGTTCGGCGACGAGGTATTGCAGTTCAACAAGACGTGGCGAGGCAAGGACGGCCGCGAACACTCGATGTCCTTCGACTACATCGAGGACGAGACGGTCATGGACCGGCTCGAGGATGCGCTCGGTCTGGGCGCCGCGTCCTTCGACTTCGACGTCATCACCGACGTCGCGGTCCGCGGCACGATGACGATCCGCTGGCCGGACGGCTCGACGAGCCGCTACCAGGACTTCGGCTACGCCACGCGGGCCGACAGCGCGGAACCATACAAGGAGGCCGTGAGCGACGCTATCCGGCGTCTAGGGCGCTACGTGGGCGTTGCGCGGTACCTGTACCGCAAGCACGAGTCTCAGGCCAGCGGCGGACGGGCTGCCCCTCCTCCTGCCCGTCCGCCCGCTCGGCCATCGGTGGTCCGCGACGACGTGCCCGAGGAGCCGCCCGAGATGTTCGCGCCCATCGGTGGCAAGAGCGCGCCGGCCGAGATCCCGACCGACAACTGTCCGATCCATGATGTCCCGTGGAACGGCGAGCCCGGGGACCTCTGGCACAAGGGACCGGACGGATATTGTCGCCATCCCGAGAACGTCAGGAAGGCTCAACGGGCATGAGGCTCCGGTTCGCGGCGGCGGAGCGGGACACCGAGGACCTCGGATGGGTCCGTCTCTGCCGTCGCTGCAACGAGGAGTGGCCGATCGACGAGGAGTTCTGGTACTTCCAGAACAAGCGCGGCCGCCGTGTCGTCATGGGCCACTGCCGCGCGTGCTGGTCGGAGCGTGACCGTAGCCGCTGGTTCCGGAAGGGTGCGGCGTGAGCGGTCGCCATGCCGGGATCCGCTGGCGTGAGGACACGGGCTGGGAACTCAAGTGCCCATACTGTCCTCGAGGCCAGGTCTACTGGCCGCTCGGTGACGAGTTCTGGGAAAAGAGCCGCATGACCCGCTGCCGAGCCTGCTGGCGGGCGCACGAGAAGGCTCGGCTGACGGAGGCACAACGCGAGGCTCGGCGACAGTACGCCCGCGAGTGGAGACAGCGCAACCCGGGCTACAACGCCGAACTCCTCGCGACACGTCGCCGGCTGTTCCCGGACGAGGCGCGCGGTCGTCGCCAGGAGTATTACTGGCGGAACCGCGAACGGATCCTGGCGCAGCAGAAGGAATACAAGGCTCGCCAGCGGGATCGGGCGGCGTGAGCGACCGCGCGCCGTACAGCCGCCTTTACTGGTCCGTCATGGACGACCCCAAGTTCCGGTCGGTCTACCGTGACGATGCGGCGTTCGCGCTCTGGATGAGACTCCTGATGGCCGCTGACGCGATGTGGCCGGCTCCCGCTCCCCTACCCAAGTCGGCTCGTTCCAAGCCGCTCGCGCTGCTCGTCGAGTCCGGGATCGTGGACATGGTCGACGACGACCGATATCGCATCCACGGACTCGACGCCGAACGCGAACGTCGGAAGGCTCTGGCGACCACTCGGGGACCACTCGGGGACCGGACGGTCACCGGACGGGAACCGGACGGGGACCTAGACGAGAAGAGACGAGAAGAGACGAGTAATAGCCGAGCCGAGACACCGCGCGATGCGGCGGATGTCTACTGGCAACTGACCGGGAAGTACCCGGCCGGTCGGGCGCTGGAGTGGATTGATAACCTCGCCTCGACCTACGGCGCCGAGGCTGCCAGCGCCGCTCTCGCCAAGGCGTACACTTTGGACCGGAGCGTGTCGAACCTCCTGTCAAGGGCGCAGGACATCCTCCGTGGCGACGCTCGGAAGCTCGACTTGGTCGAACGGGCAGCCGAGAAGGCGCGACTCGCCGAGAAGCGCGCCGTGCCGCGTGTCGAGGAACCGTGGCGCGCCGAGCTCCGTGAGGCGATCCAGCGGCAGTACGACCAGGAGGGGGCGGCGTGAGCCTCGACGACCACGACCTGTTCGCACCGACGACCGCGGCCACGCCGAACGTCTCGACGAAGACCTGCCGGCGGCACGACTGGGTGCCGTATCCGTTCGCCTCCGAGACGGTCACGCACTGGTGCGCACGCTGCTCTCGGTGTCGCGACGAGGCCGCCGCCAAGCGCAACCGCAACAACCGCCAGCGCGGCTCCGCGTTCGAGCGGTCGGTGGCAAAGCAGATGGGCGGCCGGCGCACCGGCCCGCTCGGCGGACGCGACGACGTCATCGTCGGCCAGTTCGCCGCCGTCCAGACGAAGAAGACGGCGCGCCTGTCGCTGAACGAGGCGCGGGTCTACCTCGACGACCTCGCGACGACGTACCCGGATCGTGTGCCGCTCGTCGTCCACGCCGAACCCGGCCGCGACCGGGACGCCGTCGTCATCCTGCCGCTCGCGGTGTGGGTGTCACTACACGGAAGCGAAGGAGGCGAACCGTGACGCTCTACAAGATCACCGGCCCCGAGGGCCAGTCCATCCACGGCGGTACCGG
>CAYNGM010000252.1:0-3814 GCA_964396565.1 uncultured Anaerolineaceae bacterium
TCATCGGACCCGGCTCCTTCACCTTCACCGCGACACCAGGTGGGCCGCCGTTCTACGGGCCCGCCGAGGCGGCGCACATGCAGAACGTCCGGGTCGTCGTCTATGGGTTCTTCGGTTTCGTCCTGTCGGGCGCCGTAGCGGTCGGCCTCTCGACCCGACGGATGCGCGGCACGGACGCACTTCGCGCGGTCAGGCTGGGTGCGACCGGGTTGGTGCTCGTCCTCGCCGCTGTCGGGATCGGGCTCGTCATCGCTTTTGATGCGTTGTTCACGCTGTTCCACCGGATCGTCTTCCCGGGCGGCGGCTGGCAGTTCGACGCGACGACCCAGCGGATCGTGCAGCTCTATCCAACGCTGTTCTGGGAGTTCGCCGCCGGAGCGCTCGCCGGGCTGAGTGTCTCGATCGGCCTGCTGGTAATCTTGATCACAACGCTGCTCCTGCGTCGCATCGGGACACCGGGATCGGCCAAACCATGACGGACCCGTCCTTGCAGGCGCCGACGGACGCCGAACCTACGATCCTTCCCCGGACGCGAGGCCGCTCCGCCGCCACAGGTAGTCTCGTCGCTCCGCCCTCAGCCGAAGGAGCACCTGGCGGACGAGAAAATACGAGACGACGGCGGCCACGAAGACGACGCCCTGGATACCCGCCGCGTCGCTGAGCACGAGCAGCAGGGCGGTGGCGCCGATCAAGAGGCCGACGGCGGACTCCAACAGTTGGGTGGGAATGCGACGGGCGCCGATCCTGCGTTCCCGATCCATCGACCACACACCCCAGCGAGAACGCGTGTAGCGACCCGCGCAGCAACCGGTGAAGAAGCAGCCGAGGCGCCCGATCGCTACGGCGAAGAACATCCCAGGGGCGGTCGCGTCCAGGAACAGGCCGATCGGCAGCTCGAATGCGAGCAGTACGGCGACTGCCACGATGGAAGAAACGACGAGAAACCCGTCGACGGCCCAGCCTCCGAGGAGCGCCTTTGGCCATGGGCCTGGATGGAGTGCCGCATACCACACCTTTGCTCCGAGCAAGCCCGACACCAGCGCGATCAGAGAGACGACGAGCGATTCGCTGACCGAGACGTTCTCGCGCGCCAGGATCGCGGACTGCACTCCGAGCGCAACAAGGATGCCAAGCGCGCCGAGAACAGTGAAGCTCCCGGGGATCACTCCAGGCATCCTGACGAGGGGCAGGATCATCGCCCAACGGGTATGGACCGCGCCGCGCGAGCCGGTCGTGAGCGCCCACCTGGGCCACGACCAGGCAGCGGGAGGAATCGGTTCGGCGGTGACGCCTCGGCCACGGCCCGCATCACTGCCAGACCGGAGCAGCTCGGCGCTGACCGTCCAGTCGCCCGGCTCGAGTCCATACACCCATGAGGTGATGGAGTAGAGACCGCTGCCAGGCACGATGCCGTCGATCATGTCCTCCTGAGCGAACGTGTCTCGCGGCCCGGGCAGTCGATTGATCCCCACACGGCGTCCGGTGAGCCGGACCGTCGCCGAATATGGTTCGCCTTCCTCGCCTGGATCAAAGCAGTGGCTGACGGCCAGAGCCTCCAACTCGACCCCCTCGGACGACTTGGACTGGGAGCTCGCGGGCTGCACGCTTCCGCCGGCGGGACCCGTCGTGGTGCTCGGGCCCGCGCCCGGTGTCCGTCCCGATCGATCCTTGTTGCGCTTCGCTGCGGCGGCGGCTTTTCGTCGTGCTGCCCTGTTGTCCACTTGTCCTCGCTGGATCTGATCGCCGTGTCATGTCGTTCGCCCGGCACGTCCAATGACCGAAGGCAAACTACGACACCCACGTAGTATGCAGGTTCCAGGCCGATCACTCGCTAGGGCGGCGATGGGCCTGGGCGACCGGAGGGTCGGGCCTGGCGTTGGGCAGTCCCTTGGCCGTTGGGGTCGGCCCGCGGTAGGCGACGATCCCCAATCCCAGGAGCAAGGCCGCGATCCCGATCAGCTCATCAGGTGCGGGGAGATCCCCGGTCACGATCGAGGCGACGACGCCCGTCACGGGGACCAGGAAGAGGACCGCCCCGAGCCGAACCAGGGAAATGCGGTCGAGCAACCAGAACCAGGCGACGTAGGCGAGCCCCGTTCCGAACACGCCCAGGACGAGCAACCCGACCAGCACAGCGGGTGACCAGCTGACGGCACCCCACGGCTCGAGCAATCCGCTGGCAGCGAGCAGCATCGCTCCGCCGAGCAGGAACTGCGCGCTCGTTGTCTGGAGGAGGTCGACGTCTGGCGCCGATCGACGCATGAGGACCGTCCCCGCGGCGGGGGCGGCCACTGCGATCAGTGCCAGGAGCACACCGTCCAGGCCGGTCGCACCCGAGCTCGCGGTCGCGACCACGACAACGCCCGCCATGGCGACCGCGAGCCCGGTCACCGCGCGCCCCGACAGTCGCTCGCCAAACAACGCCCAGCCAGCAGCGGCCAGGATGAGCGGTTGACCGCCGGCGAGGATCGACGCGACGGCGGCCTCAGCCCGCCCGGCCGCGAGGTACATCGCCCCCAGGGCAAGCGCGGCGTTGGTGAGCGCCAGCGCGATGAGTAGCCCAATGCGTGGCAAGCCGGACCGCTTGGGGTGTGAGTTGGTGAGGTCGGCATCTCGGCGTCGGCCCACCAGCTGCCGGCCGCGTAGCGCCATCCAGGCGGCCAGGATGCCACCGCCGATGAGTGCCCGCAGGGCGGCGAGCAGGAGCGGCGCAGGGCTGGGCAAGGACGCCTGGATGAGGACGAAGCACAGGCCCCAGATGATCGCGACGACGGCGGCCAGACTTGCCGATCGACTGCTCAACCGTGGCCATCGGTCTGATCGTCGCGCGGGAGGGCGCCAAGGAACTCCTCGCGGCAACCTCGTGAACAGAAGAAGTTGGTCTCGCCGTCGCGCTCGGCGCTGAACGCTCGCTCCCGTTCGACCGCCATTCCACAGACGGGATCGGTGGCCATCGTGACGATGTCCTTGAACGCCCCGTCCTCAAGCCACAACACTCGGTCGGCGATGTCGCGGATCCGCTGGTCGTGGCTGACGATGACGACGCTTCGGCCCTGCTCCTTGGCGATCGTCCGGAGCAGTCGCATGATCTCGTGGCCGATCTTCGAGTCAAGGTTGGCGGTCGGCTCGTCGGCGAGGATGAGTGTCGGGTCGTTGATCAATGCCCGTGCAATGGCCACTCGCTGCTTCTCGCCACCCGAGAGCTTCTCGGGCAGAAAGTCGAGCCGCTCGCCGAGGCCGAGGTCGGTCAGTAGTGCCTTCGCCTTGTCGCGCGCGGCGCGCGACTGCTGCCCGGCGAGCTCAGCGACGAGCGACACGTTCTCGAGGACCGTCAGTGCCGAGAGCAGGTTGAAGTCCTGGAAGATGAACCCGAACTGGCGAAGCCTGATGTCTGGCAGCCTGCCCTCCGACAGCTCGGAGATCGCGGTTCCGTCGAGGTGGACCGAGCCGTCGGTTGGCTTCAGCAGCGCGCCCATCATCGACAGCAGGGTCGTCTTGCCGGAGCCAGACGGCCCCATGATCAGGACGATCTCGCTCGGCTCGACCGCCAGGCTGACGCCGCGGACGGCAAGAACCCCGGTTTCGCCCTCTCCGAAGCGCTTGGTGACGTCGCGAACGTCCAGGGTGAATGCTGTCATGCAGGGGCTCCTCTCCGGAAGACGAGGGCCGGGTCAACGCCAGCGACCTGTCGGATCGGCAGGATCGCCGCGAGACCGGCGATGACCACCGCAAACAGCCCGACTTTCGCGAGCGATCCGACGGTGATGGCAAGCTCGAGATTCAGATCGGTCCGCGCGATCGCGAAGGCAAGCAG
>CAYNGM010000253.1:0-3806 GCA_964396565.1 uncultured Anaerolineaceae bacterium
GGCACCGGCTCTTCGACGGCGAACCGACCAGTTCCCGGGCAGCGGTGCATCCACCTCGGACTCGATCCCGCTGACGAACGCGGCGACGAGGCGCTCCTCGAGCTGACTCCCCGCAGCATCCTCGAGGCGGCGCAGCGCTTCCCCGACCTCGAGCGCCTTCCGGTACGGGCGTGTCGTGGTCATCGCCGAGAAGGCATCGCCGACGGCCAGGATCCGGGCGATGAGCGGGATCTCCTCCCCGGCGAGCTCGGCGAGGTAGCCGGCGCCGTCCCAGCGCTCGTGGTGGTACAGGATGCCGGCACGGATGAGGTCCACGTCGGGCAGGTCGCGCACGATCATGTCGCCCAGCGCGACGTGCTGCTTGACGATCGCGTACTCGGCCTCGGTCAGCCGGCCCGGCTTGTGGAGGATGGCATCGGGGATGCCGATCTTGCCGACATCGTGCAGGATCCCTGCCCGCTCGATCGTCGCGATCATGGCGTCATCGAGACCGATGCGCTTCGCCAGGAATGCTCCGTAGCGGGCCACGTCCTCGGAGTGCCGCTTCGTGTAGCGATCCTTGGTATCGATCGCCACGACAAGCCCGCGCAGGATGTCGAAGCCGCCGACGTGGACCTCGGGCGCCGACTCCGCGGTCGCGACCCGAACGGCATCGCCGCCGCTCGCCCTGGCTGACTCGAGCGTCCGGACGAGCGCTGAGAGGATCCCCGTGAGCGAGCCGCCGTCGACCGGGAACGTCGCGATCCCGGCACTGATCGTGACCGGCAGTCGCTCCGGGTCGGGAACGTCCAGGCTGAGATCGGCGAGCCTCGAACGCAGTGCCAGGACGGACGGCTCGAGTTCGGCGATGCCAGGTCCATCCACGATCACCAGGAACTCGTCGGGACCGTACCGTCCCACCACCATCTCCGGCGGGACGGAGGCACTCAGACAGGAGGCGACCCGGACAAGGGTCCGGTCGCCGGCGTCGTGTCCATGGTGCTCGTTGACCAGACGAAACCCATCGATGTCGATCAGGGCGAGACCGAACGACCCACCGCTCGCTCGCGCCGCCTCGACCGCGTCCGCGACGAGTCCGACCATCGTCCCGTGGTTGAGCAACCCCGTGAGCCGGTCCTCGCGCGCCGATCGGACGAGCTCCTCATGCTGGCGGGTCAGTCGACCCTGGGCCGCGCGGAAGATCAGGAACAGCAGGATTGCAGCGAGGAGTCCGGCGGTGATCGTCGTCAGGATCACATCCCGACGGGCATCGCCGATCCGATCCAGCAGCGGGACCGCATCGCGGTAGACGGCGACGACCGCGACGATCCGGTCCTCGATCGAGAGTGGCAGATACTCGCGCAGCACCGTGGCCGTGGGCAATCCCTGTGCGACGTCTCCTGCCTCGGTGGTCGGCACGATCGCGATGGCCGGGACGTTCGCCAGCGCCCGCTCGAAGTCAGCATCGGTCGCGGAGGTGTGTCCGACCCAGGCGGGATCGTCGGACGCGAAGATCCGCCCATCGGCGAAGCGGATGTCTGCCCGCAGGATCTGGTTCCGTCGGATGAGCGTGCGGAGCGCCTCGCCGATCTGGTCAGTACGGGCGGCGTCCGGCCCGTTCCCTTCGACGTCGGAGCGGACCAGGCTCGAATTCGCAAGGTTGCGGACGACGGCCGCGTCCGAGCTCGCCACGGCCTCGAGCGTGGTCGTAGTCAGGTTGGTCGTGACGAGGCCGGCCTGGGCCGACGCCGTGACCCCGACGATCGCGACGAACGCGCACAGGACGAGGATCAGCAGGATCGGACGCCGGATCCGTGATGCGGAGCCGAACAAGGGCTCGCGAGACCTCCGGTGCGGACTGAGACGCCTGACACGCTACGGGCTGCGGGCCCCGGGTACGTCTCGCCCGAACGTACGGCAGGCCGTCAGTCCGGAAGTACCGGCGTAGCCGAGAGCGACGACCCGATCGGTCCCACGGGTCGCGTCAGGTCGGCTGGACGTCAGCCGGCGGCGATGATCCGGTCGCGGCCGAGGTATGGCTGGAGGACCTCCGCCACGTCCACCGAGCCGTCGGGGCGCTGGTAGGTCTCGAGCAGCGCCGCGACGACCCGCGCCAGGGCGAGTCCCGAGCCATTGAGGGTGTGGACGAGCTCCGGTTTTGCCCCTGGTTCCGGTCGATAACGGATGGCCATGCGGCGCGCCTGGTAGTCGCGGAAGTTCGAGCACGAGCTGACCTCCAGCCAGCGCTCGACGCCGGGCGACCAGACCTCGAGATCGTATTTCCTGGCTTGGACGAAGCCCATCTCCCGGGTGCTCATCAGGACCACCCGATAGGCCAGACCAAGGCGTTGGAGCAGGATCTCCGCGCGCTCGGTCATCCACTCGAGGGCTGCCGGGCTGTCCTCCGGCTTCTCGAACAGCACCATCTCGACCTTGTCGAACTGGTGGACCCGCAGGATGCCGCGGGTGTCCTTGCCGGCGGCACCCGCCTCTCGGCGGAAACACGGCGAGTACGCCGCGTAGCGGATCGGCAGCTCGGCGGCCTCGAGGATCTCGTCGCGGTGGAGGTTCGTGACCGGGACCTCGGCCGTCGGGACCAGGTACAACTCGTCACGGGTGACGACGTACATCTGGTCTTCCTTGTCCGGGATCTGCCCGGTACCGGTGGCGCTCGCCGTGTTGACCACTGCCGGCGGCCAGACCTCGGTGAAGCCGTGCTCGCGGGTGTGGACGTCGAGGAACCAGCTTATGAGCCCGCGCTGGAGCGCGGAGCCGGCACCCTTGTAGACGGGGAACCCGGAGCCCGCGATCTTCGCCCCCCGCGTGTTATCCAGGATGCCCAGCGCATCGCCGAGCTCCCAGTGGGGTCGGCGCTCCCAGCCGTCCTCGGCATGGGCCAGCGGCTCGCCCCACGTTCGCACCGTGACGTTGGCCTCCTCCCCGCCCACGGGCACCTCCGGGTCGGCCGGGTTCGGGATACGCAGCAACTGGTCGTCAAGGGCTGCCTCGACCGCGGCGAGCTCGTCGTCCAGCGCTGTGATCCGCTCGCCAGCGGCCACGGACGCGGCCCTGAGTGCTGCAACCTCTGGTCCGTCCGGGCTGGCACCGCCCTTGATCGCCTCGCCGACCTGCTTGCTCGCGGCGTTGCGCTCTGCCTTCAGTCCGTCCGCCTCGCCCAGCAGGGCGCGACGGCGGGCATCCAGCTCCAGCGCTCGATCGACCAGCGACGGGTCTTCGCCCTTGTCGATGGCGCCCTGGCGGATGACCTCGGGCTCCTCGCGAAGCCGCTGCAGCCCGACGCTCATGGCGCACCTCCCACGCCGGCCGGACCAGCGGCATCGGCCGGACCAGCGGCACCGGCCGCGGCCCGGAGCCGGTCGACGACGAAGGTCGGGTTCAGGCTGGCCAGCAGCCATCCGGCACGCGGTCCGTTGGAGCGACCCAGGAACGCGTGATAGATGGCGTCAAAGGCTCGCCCCGCGGGTAACCCCTCCCCGGCCGCGACGGCGAAGATCACGTTCTGCCAGCCGTCGCCCGAGGTCGGTGGTTCCGCCGCGACTGCGTCGGCGAGCTCTCCGAGGTATGCCCGCTGGGTATCGTCCAGCAGGCGAGCCACCTCGGGCAGGTCGTCGTGCACACGAATCACGGCGCGGTCCGGCGCATAGGTCGCGAGCCAGCCCCGCGCCGCATCCTCGCGCGCATCCAGGATCGCGGTCTCGCGCGGGGTCAGGGCACTCCCCTTCTCCGCGGCCAGGCGCTCGGTGACGTCCACCCCAGGGATCTGCGCCAGCATCGCGAGATGACTGAAGGCCGGCCGGAACGCCCCG
>CAYNGM010000254.1:0-3801 GCA_964396565.1 uncultured Anaerolineaceae bacterium
CGGCGCCGTCGCCATGAGCCTGTCGACGATCATCGTCGCGGCCAATGCCCAGCTCCTCCGCCGAGCCAGGCTGCGGCCGCGATCGTCGGAGGTGGCGATCGGCGCCGGCGCGTGAGCAGGGATCAGAACGGTGTCGGGATGTCCTTGAGCGGGAGATCAGGCTCGCGATAGCCCGCGCGTGGTCCACGCTTGGGGAGTTTGACATCGGCCGGCTTGAGCGGCTCGTAGGGGATCTGGCTCAGCAGGTGGCTGATGATGTTGAGCCGGCCGCGCTTCTTGTCGTCCGTGTGCGCGATCCACCACGGTGCCCAGGGCGTGTCGGTCGCGGCGAGCATCGCATCGCGTGCCCGCGAGTAGTCGAACCAGCGGCTGTACGACTTGAGATCCATGTCGGTCAGCTTCCAGACCTTGCGTGGATCGTGGATGCGACCCTCCAGTCGACGTGTCTGCTCGTCCGGGCTGACCTCCAGCCAGTACTTGATGAGGATGATCCCGCTCTCGACCATCGCCTTCTCGACGGCCGGCGTCTGGGCGAGGAAGCGTTCCGTCTGCTCGGGCGTGCAGAAGCCCATGACCCGTTCCACGCCGGCCCGGTTGTACCAGGAACGATCAAAGATCACGACTTCGCCAGCTGCCGGGAAGTGCTCGATGTAGCGTTGGATGTACATCTGGGAGCGCTGGCGCTCGGTCGGGGCAGACAGCGCAACGACCTTGAACACGCGCGGGCTGACCCGCTCCGTGATGCGCTTGATGGTGCCGCCCTTGCCGGCCGTGTCGCGGCCCTCGAACACGATGCAGACCTTGGCGCCGGTCGTCTTGACCCACTCCTGCAGCGCGACGAGCTCGCCGTGCAGACGCTTCATCTCGCGCTCGTAGTCCTTGGTCGAGAGCTTCGCCGGTGCCTGCGGCCCTCCGTCAACGGGATCGGCCGCGCCATGAGACTCGTCCCGCTGCTTGTGCTTCCTGGCCATGCTTCGCTCCTTCCCGCCGGCATGCTCCTATCCGGGGAACGCACGGTACGCCACCCGGGCTGCCCGTGACATCGTCCGACTCGGGCGATGCGCTACCACAGGGGCTCGAGGCTCATGACTCCGACCACGTCTCGCATGATCGGATGCGCGAGCCGATGCACCGCCACACTGGACACCATGCAGCGGATCCGCGACGAGCTCCGTCGCGCACGTCAACCGGCACTCGCCCTGCTCACCGCGTTCGTGGTCGGCGCGTTCCTCATCGTCCTGACCGATCTCGATCATCTGCGCCAGATCGGCACCGATCCTCTGGCTGCGCTCGGCGGGGCGCTCGGTGGAGTCGTGAATGGCTATCCGGCGATGCTCGCCGGGGCGATCGGCGACCCGGGGCGCATCGCGGCCGCGATCGGGAGCGGTGACGCAGATGACATCGCGGCGGCCATCCGGCCCCTGTCCGAGACGCTCATCATCGCGACGCCGTTCATCTTCGCCGGTCTTGGGCTCGCGATCTCATTCGGGGCCGGTCTGTTCAACCTCGGCGTGGACGGGCAGTTCATCATCGGTGGGTTGACCGCATCCATCGCGGCCGGCCTCGCTGCTGGATCCCTGCCGCCGCCATTGACCCTTGCGGTCGCCATCTCGGCCGGGACGATCGCCGGTGCCGGCTATGGGTTCATCCCGGGCTATCTGAAGGCACGTACAGGGGCGCACGAAGTGATCACCACCCTGATGCTCAACGGCATCGCGCCGAACCTCGCGTACCTGGTCGCAGGGCTGATCGGTGCCTCCCGAATCCCGGGAGCACTTCCTTCCGTGCCGCGGATCATCGATCTGCCGACCATCCGCGTCGACTACGGTTTCGTCGTGGCGCTCGTGATGGCCGCCGCCGTATCGTTCTTCCTGTTCCGGACCGCGCGAGGCTTCGAGCTCCGGGTGACCGGCTTCAGCCGCACCGCGGCGCGTGGAGCCGGCATCAGGTCCGGCCGGACCATGATCCTGGCGATGACCCTGGCGGGTGGCTTGGTCGGCATGGGGAGCGCCCTGTTCGGCCTCGGGCCGGCCGGTGGCTTCTCTGGTGGACCATCGTTCGAGTACGGCTGGGTCGCGATCGCTCTCGCCTTGCTTGGTGGCCGCCGACCCGCCGGCGTCGTCGCCGCGGCACTGCTCTACGGTGCGCTGACGACGGGAGCGAAGAACATGGTCGTGGTGACCGGCATCCCGCTGGCCCTGCTCGTGGTGATCATCGCCTGCACCATCATGCTGGTGGCCGCACCGGACCTCACGCGGTCGATCTGGCGACCCTGGAAGTCGACGCCGACAGCGCCGGATCCGTACGGATGACAGGTCCTGCCACTCACGGATCGGGGGAGTGGAACCTGAGCCTACGACCGCGACGACGCTCGCAGCCAGTCGACCAGCGAGCCGATCCATCGCTCGAAGGCCATCAGGAACTCGCCCCCAGTGGCGTCCAGATACGGCATCGGCATGTGCTCGATCGAGATCCGATCGGCAAGCAGATCGATCAGTCGGCGGGCTTCGATGGCCCGGACCGTCGTCGACATGTCGTCACGCCATATGAAGCGGAGCACCTCGAGGGCCACGGCGAACCTGCTCACCCAATCGGGCTGGGGCACCGGTGGCCGGAGGCCCGGCAGGACCGGCACCTTAGGTGGCAGGGTAAAACGTCGCTCGTTCCCCACGGCCACCGCAGTGACAAGTCCCGCCAACAGCAGCGCATCGAGTGCGGAGGCGACGCTCGGCTTGGTGAACCGAGTGACGCGGGCGAGATCGGCGGCGTTGAGGCCGTGGGGCGACGCGGCCAACAGTGCGGCAAGGATGTCCGCCCGGGCGTTGACCCCGAACGCCGCCCGAAGCCGGATGCGCAGTCGCGGTCGCGAAACAGCCGAGTCGAGTCGGGTCTTGTTGCGCGGCATGTAGTCGGGCCGAGGTCTCGTCGCCATCGGCCACGCCGGGCCCCCCGCGGCAGCGACCGTGGCCACATACTCCCCGATGAGGTCGTCCGGGGTGCCGAGTTCGCGCGCGACCCCCTTGAGGCGAGAGCCATTGACGTACCGCCCGTACGCGACGCACCAATCGGTGCTGAGGTCGCGCAGTCGCGCGTCCGCGTCGCCGAGCTCGGCCGTGAGGGCGATCAGCGCTTCGGGGTCGACGACGGCATCGTCGCGTGCGACCGTGGCGTCGACACCCAGCGCGGCCCACTTGATCCAGGCGCGGTCCAGAAGCGCTCCCTGGAGGGAGCTAGCCGAGCGCTGCAGCTGGGCCCGCCCAGTCGTGTCCATTCCGGCACGACACGATGACGGAGAGCAAGAGTCAACCTATCGATACGAAAGAGTAAGACTTACGACTGAGGCGCTGCTGACAACGGTGCCACATGAACCCGAAGGGACCTATCCCCGAGCTCCTGCTATCACTATGGTCCGAGCGCGCCGATCGGAACCACGGACACGCCATCCGGCCGCGTGTAGCCGTAGCCCGATCCTGTGACGACGTCCAGAGCGACCGGTTCGCCGGCGACGTCGTGGTCGACGCGCTCCTTGAGTCGAACGAGATTCTGTGCGGCACCATCGATCTGAGCTGGTCCGAGCTTACCTCGAATTCCGCCCAGCGGCCGTCTGCCGGTGGTGATTGGTTACGTCAAATCAAGAAGGAAGGATACGGACGTATGAGGGAGACTAATGCGGATAATCCAGGGAGACAGTTGCGGGCTGCCCCACGAGTGCCGCTATCAACAGAGCAGGTCTTCCCACGCACGAATCAGGGGGAGTGGAGCCGACACTCGGATTTGAACCGAGGACCTGCTGTTTACGAA
>CAYNGM010000255.1:0-3796 GCA_964396565.1 uncultured Anaerolineaceae bacterium
GTTCGCGGACCGGAGTTGCTGGACAACTACCAGCGGAACATCCGCGACGGGCATCTCGATGTCGGGCCAGGTACCGGTTGGTTCCTGGTCCGGTCGGGTCTCCCGGACGGTGCTCGCGTGACGATCTTGGACCCGAACACGACGGTTCTCGAGTTCGCCGCAAGCAAGCTCGGCCAGTTCGACCTCGACGTGGTCGAGGCCGATGTCTGCAAGCCCTTGCCGATGAGCGGCCCGTTCCAGTCCGCGGCCATCAACCTCGTCATTCACTGCCTGCGGGGTCCGCAGTCGCGCAAGGCGGGGGCGATCGCGAACGTCGCGGCGGTGCTGGCGCCGGATGGGGTGCTATTCGGTGCGACCGTGCTTGGCGAGGCCGGCCCGCATACACGGCTTTCTCGGAATGTCCTACGTGTGTTCAATCGCGAGGGTGGGTTCGACAACCTCGAGGACAGCCCGGCGGCGATCCGGGAGATGCTCCAGGCCTCGTTTCGGCAGGTCCAGATCGACATCGTCGGTTCGGTAGCTGTCTTCGAAGCCCGGGCGCCGATTCGCCCCGTGGCGTAGGCGCAGCGTCACCGCGGTCATCGTCAGCCTTTGGCGACGTACCGCCGCTCGCCGTTCGTGGAATCGAGCCAGGTGCGCATCACGTGGCCCGATCGGTAGCGCATCCGCTCGATCAACGCGCCGACGGCGAGCGTCCTCGCGGAGGCTCGTGTACTCATGAATCTCGCCGCCGCCGAGCGATCGCAGGCTCGCCACGAGGTTGCCGCCCAAGCCGCGGCCTCGGACCACGGACCCGAAGTCCATGCCCTTGCTCTCGACGATGCATGGCCCGTCAGGTACGGAGTCGTGACGACGACCATGGTGCTCCTCCTGGCCTCCTGCTCACGTGTCGTAGTCCTGGATGCGCCGGCCGTGGCTGCGGTCGAGGAGGGCCGGCATCCGTTCGCCCATCGCCTTGATGACTGCCGGCACGTCGATCGCGAGCAGCTCGCGATCGCGCATGAGGACGCGGCCATCGACGATCGTCGTGCGGACGTCCGAGGAGCGGGCGCTGTGCACGAGCGTGGCCGCCAGGTCGTGGACGGGCTGCGCGTGCGGCCCCGTGATATCGACCAGGACGATGTCGGCCCGCCGGCCGGGAGCGAGGCTCCCGATCGTCTCCCCGAGGCCGACTGCGCGGGCGCTCTGCAGCGTCGCGTGGTGCAGCGCCTGGCGAGAGGTCAGCCAGCGCGGGTCACCGGTAGTCGACTTCTGGATCAGCGCGGTCAGGGCCATCGCGTCCCAGACGTCGAGCGAGCTGTTCGAGGCGGCGCCGTCCGTGGCCAGACCGACATCGATGCCGATCTCGCGCAGCCCTCGGACCGGCGTCGTGGTCGGCCATCCGAACTTGAGGTAGCCGCGTGGCGCGGTCGCCACGGCGACACGTCCGGTCGCACTCGCGAGGACGGGCAGGTCCCGCTCGAGGATCCCCGTGCCATGGGCGACGAGCACGTCCGTCTCGAGGATCCCCGCGCGCTGCAGGACCTCGATCGGCGTGATGCCGCGACGTTCGAGGCTCACCTCGGCCTGGTCGCGGTTCTCCGAGGCGTGGATGTGGATCGGGAGCCCGTGAGCCCGGGCGATGTCGGCAGTGACGGTCAGGTCAGCGTCGTCGACCGTGTACGGCGCGTGCGGCGCGAGCGACGTGGTGATCCGACCACCGGCGGTCCCGCGATGCTCGAGCGCGAAGCGGAGCGACTTCTCGCGTCCTTCCGGACCCTGGGAGGAGAAGAAGGCCTCGCCGAGGTTGGCCCGGATGCCGGTTTCGGCCACGACACCCGCGACCAGGTCCATCGAGAAGTAGTGATCGGCGAAGGTCGTGACGCCGCCACGAAGCATCTCGGCGCAGGCCAGACGGGCGCCAAGCTCGACGTCTTCCGTGGTGAGGTTCGACTCGATCGGCCATACGTAGTCGTTGAACCATTCGTCGGTGGCCACGTCCTCGGCGACGCCGCGGAGGGTGACCATCGGAGCGTGCGTGTGGCAGTTGATGAGCCCCGGCATCGCCACCTGGCCGTTGGCATCGATCGTCTCTCGGGCGGGGACATCGCCAGGGTCTGTGTCGACCGACTCGATGACACCGTCGCGAACGACGATCGTCGCGTTCTCGAGGAAGGTGATTCGCTCATCCTCATCGTGCACGAGTGCCGTGCAGCGGGTGATGACCAGATCGGCTGGACCGTTGATCATCGCCCGGCGTCGGTCATGGCTCGAGGATCTTCGCTGCGGCTCAGAACCGGTTGACGCCCCGGATCCCGTTCGATTCGAACCCTGCGAGGTCTTTCGACACGATCGTACCAGCGCCTCCGATACCTACTTGGCTTCCTTGGTCCCTACCACGAGAACCCCATCGACCGCCGGGTAGTTCGAGTAGTAGCGCTTGGTCCAATGGAGCTTGCCGTGCTCGTAGATGGACACGGTGGTCCACACCTTCGCACCGTCCGCCGGGTCATTGTTCCGATACCGGTAGCCCACGGGCTTGCTCGAATCGCGCACGATCGTGTCCTTGGCGCGCGGCCCGTGCTTGATGACCGTGTTCGTGACCTTGGCCGTGCGTCCGTTCGGCACGCTCCAGATCTTGAACGTCAGCCAGCGCTTGTTCCCGGACTGGGTGATGACCCGCTGGATCATGATCGGGTACTTCGTGTCGTTCTTGAAGCTCATCGTCTGCTTGGTCTTGCCGACTATCCAGACGGTGGCGTCGAGCCCCGCCGGGTAGCGGGTGATGTACTCGTTGTGGTTCTTGCGGGCGAGCGGGACCATCCCGGCCCGAAACGCAGCGTTGAACAGCGTCGTGGATGTCGTGCAGATACCACCACCAAAGGCGCCCGTGACGGTGATCTTGCCGCCCTCGATGGCGTTGCCAGGTCCGGTCCCAGGGAGCTTGCGCAGGTCGCCGACGGCCTTCCAGAAGTCGAACGTGCCACCCGCCGGGACCACCATGCCATCGATCTTCGTCGCCGGCGCCTCGATGTTGCCGCCCCAGTGGTTGTTGACGATGACCCAGTAGAAGACGCTGTATGAGCTGATGACCTTCATCCTGGGGGCAAAGGACGCGGCGTCCTCAGTGGTCAGCTTCGGAGCGACGGCATCGACGACAGCCGCCACCGGCGAGGCAGCGTCACCGCGTCCCCGGGCCCGCATCTCGTTGATGATCACGGCCTTCATGCCAAGCGGATCAAGCGTTCGGCCCTCGCGGCTCGGTGTCGTGGCGACGATGTGTCCGCCGACGCGCTTGAGGCCCGCGCTCCGCACTTTCTGGTTGACGTCACCCGCCAGTGCTTCCACGATCGGATCGAGACCCGAGTCGGCAAGGACCGGGACGATGGTCCCCTCGTCGGTCGTGGAGAACGACAGCAGCGGCGCGAGGCTGGCGCGCTTGACCGTCCAGCTCTCATCGCCCCGGGTGACGACCACGTCGGCGGCCATCCGATCCGCGGCCGACATCGCGGCGTCGGCAGAAGCGGTCGAGACATCCGGTGCGACGGTAACCATCGGTACGCTCACGGTGATCGACTCTGCCGTGTCGACCGCCCCGAGCTGTGCGTCGAGCGCCGTCAGCAGGCCCTCCTGGTCGACTGCCCGACCATCCCTGGCGGGAGTGACCGTGAACGTCCCGCCCTGGTCGGCTGAAACGAAGGCGTCCGCAGGGGCTTGGTCGATGGTGCCTGCCAGCTCCTTCACCACGCTCGCCAGCCGGGCCTGGTCATAGGTCACGGCGGTATCGAGGGTGGCCCCATGGAGTGCGGTCTGCGGT
>CAYNGM010000256.1:0-3764 GCA_964396565.1 uncultured Anaerolineaceae bacterium
GCAGCTAAGAGGCCGTCGCGATACTTCGTGTCCCAGTCGGTCGGGCACGCCTCGATGGGACCGGCGCAGGGATGCTTGGTCGACCGATCTGGTCGGCGGAGGTATAGAGCGTGTCGCGTGTCCGTGCCCGGTTCTGGTCGGCTGCCGTCGTCCTGGCCACCTCGCCGTTCTTCGCCCTCATCCCGTTCCTGGGCCGCCGCTGGGAGCCCTGAGCCGGCATCGCCCTGCGGTCGGGCCATAGACTCGGTAGGTGCCGACTGCCGATCCTCGCTCTCCAGCCAAGGCCTCGCGGCTCGACATCGTGTCCGTGATGTCAACGGTCGCACTCGTGGCCATCCTGGTGATGGCATGCGATGCGGTTGGTCCGGTCGCGACCGGGCCGATCACGCCGGGCAGCTCAGCGGCGCCGCGGGAGGTCAACCTCATCGCCAAGGACTACTCGTTCCTACCGGACTCGCTGGACCTGGCTCCGGGCGAGACCATACTCCTCCACGTCATCAACGGGGGGCTGGAGGTTCACGAGGCGGTAATCGGCGACGCGTCCGTTCAGGCGGCGTGGGAGATCGCTGAAGCGGCGACCGTCGGAGCCCCGCCCGGTCCGACGCCGGTCGTCAGCGTGCCGCCAGACGTCGCGGGTCTGCGCGTGGTCGTGCGCTCGGGCGAACGCGTGGATGTGATCTGGACCGCGCCATCGGGGACGGCGCCTCTGATCGTCGGCTGCCACATCCCGGGCCATTGGGAGAAGGGGATGCAGATCCCCGTGCGTTGGGTCGAGCCCTGACCTCTCCGGCACGAGTCGCGCATGCCTTCCGGCGCAGGCCAGGAGTTCTCGCCCATGCCAACCCGTCATGCATGGTGCGGTGGTACGCTCTGGGCCCGCGTTCCGAGGCGCCCAGCACGCGCGCGAAAGACGCCAAGTCAGTACGCACCCCGATAGAGCCCCTCGAGGAGGATCCTGGATGGCCTACGTGATCGCCGAGCCGTGCATCGACGTGCTCGACCTGTCATGTGTGTCTGTCTGCCCCGTGGACTGCATCCACTATGACGAGGGGACCGACCGCAAGCTGTTCATCGACCCCAATGAGTGCATCGACTGCGGCGCGTGCGAGCCGGAGTGCCCGGTTAACGCGATCTTCCCCGAAGAATCGCTCCCGCCCGAGTGGGCCAACTACGCCACGATCGACGCCATCTGGTACACCGACAAGGCCGCGGCGCGTGCCTCGGTAGACGAGTTGAAGCCGGCCTGACAGCCGGCTCCGACCCGCGGGCACCGGGTCGGTCGGGCTGTTCAGCCGGACCCGGTCGCCGTTCCCATGCGCATCGTCTCCCTCCTGCCAGCGGCCACCGAGATCGTCTGCGCCATCGGGCTCGAGTCTGAGCTGGTAGCGATCACGAGCGGCTGCGATTGGCCTCCCTCGATCGTGGGGACGCCCGTCGTGACACGCGACCGGGGAGAAGCCACTGGCTCATCCGGCTCGACCGAAGCCTCGGTGTCGGATGCCATGCACGGCGGGGCGGCGGTCCTCGGCCTGGACCACGACGCGCTTGCCGCCGCGCATCCGGACCTGATCCTTGCCCAGGAACGATGTCGCGCCTGTGGCGTCGATTACGGCACGGTCAGCGACATCGCCCGTCGCATCGACCCGGCCATCACGGTCATCTCCCTCGAGCCTACCTCGATCGAGGGGATCCTCAATGCGATCTCCACGATCGGCGCCATGACCGAATCGGAGGACGCCGCGATGGACCTCGTGGCGTCGTTCCGCGAGCGGTTGCGCGCGATCGAGGACAAGGTGACCGAACGTCGCGAGGAGGGCCATCGGGGGCCACGGGTCGTCGCCCTCGGGGAAGTGGACCCGCCGTACACGGCGGGGCATTGGATCCCCGAGCAGATCAGGCGAGCCGGCGGCTGGGACGTACTCGGCATCGATGGCGGTCCCGCATCACCGATGTCGTGGGAGCGGATCATCGAGGTGTCGCCCGAGATTCTGCTGGTCGTGCCGAACGACCTCCACCTCGCGGACACCGTCGCACGATGGGAACGGACACCCATCCCCGAGGACGTGGGGATGATTCCCGCGGTGCGGGCCGGCGCGGTCCTGGCGCTCGATGGCGCTGCCTATTTCAGCCGTCCGAGTCCGCGGATCATCGACGGCATCGAGCTCCTGGCCGAGGTCATGGATCCCCCCGCGTTCACTGACCTGGCGCCCGGTGACGGTTGGGTACCGGTCGACCTGCCGCAGTCCTGACAGGACGCCGAGCCCCTTACCCGATGCCCTTCCGAGCGACCTTCGATTGCCTGTGGTGTGGCGCCTCGCATGCAACACGCGGCGGTGACGACCTGGAGGGCTGGGCCCAGCTCTGTCCGAGTTGTATCGGCAAGGCCGGCGACAACGGGTTCCTGCGGTTCCGGCTCCATCAGGCGCTGCGCGAGCGCGCGAGCGCGGGCGACCTTGTCGATCCGCCGGCGACGAGCGCGTCCGGGACGACGCGAGGGTCCGGGGCGACGGACGATGAGGACGGCACGGTCGGCCGAGACGGCACAGTCGGCCGAGACGGCACAGAGGGCCAGGACGACACACACGGCCAGGCCGACACACACGGCCAGGCCGACGCCGCGAGCCTCATCGCGTACTACGAGGCGCGCGCACCCGAGTACGACGACTGGTACCTCAGACGGGGACGGTACGCCCGCGGTGCGATCCATGATGCCGCCTGGGCAGCGGAGCTCGATGCCGCCGGCAGATGGCTCGATGGCCTGCCGTGGCACGGCGAACTGGTGGAACTCGCTGCCGGCACGGGTTGGTGGTCGCCGCTCCTCGCGACCAAGGGCGAGCTCTCGCTGTACGACGCGACCGGCATGCCCCTCGACCGTGCGCGCGAACGCCTGGTGGCGCATGGCCTGCGTGCGCACCTCCATGTCCGCGACGCATGGGCGGAGCCGGACCGGACCGTGGACGGGCTGTTCACGGGCTTCTGGCTGAGTCACGTCGATCGGGATCGGCTCGCGGCGTTCCTGTCGATCGCCCGGAGTTGGTTGCGGCCCCGTGGCCGCTTCGCCGCCATCGACTCTCTGTCGGACCCGGCTTCGAGCGCCTCCGATCATCCGACTCCGCGGGGCGATCGAGCCGTGCGGCGCCTCGACGACGGTCGCGAGTTCTCGATCGTCAAGGTGTACTACACGCCGGAGGAACTGCGGGCTGGCCTTGCGGCCGTCGGGTTCGTCGATGTCGAGGTCACGACGACCGGCCGGTTCTTCGTCCTTGCGACGGCGACCGCACCGATGGCTCCTGAGTGACCGTCGACCCGTCGCTATACTCGCGGGCGATGTCCCCCCTTGCGAAAGCCACGATCGCGACAGTCGGTTCCGGCGTGATGGCAGAGGCCATGATCGCCGGACTGCTGCGTGGCGGGTTGGTCGGACCGCACCAGGTCGTGGCCAGCCACCCGAGGGCGGACCGGCGTGAGTCCCTTGAGCGCGAGTACGGCATCCGGACCGTCGTCCGGAACACCGAAGCCGTCGAGGGAGCCGACGTGATCCTGCTCGGGATCAAGCCCCAGATGCTGGCCCGAGTGGGGCGCGAGATCGGGCCGAGCCTGCATCGCGGTCAGCTGGTGCTCTCGGTGCTGGCCGGTGCGACGACGACGGCCTTGGCCGGTTTCCTGGGCCATGACCAGCTGGTGCGCAGCATGCCCAACACGCCGGCGCGTCTCGGCAAGGGCATGACCGTCTGGTATGCCACGCCCGAGACCACCGAACAGCA
>CAYNGM010000257.1:0-3751 GCA_964396565.1 uncultured Anaerolineaceae bacterium
TCCGGGTGCGACATCGACCTCGACACGGATAAGCCGTCCTTCGAGGCCGTCGAGGGTTGCCGCCGGGAGCACTGCCAACATGCTCGCCACCCTAGCGACGAGCGCTCACCACTCGATCAACGGCACCTTACCGGCCGCTTACGCGCAGCCGGGTCATCACGACCCGCGCCTGCGAACCCTCCGCGCTCGAGCGCGGCGATGCTCAGCGAGCGGGTGCGAGCGCGGTCGCCGCAGCGACCGGTTTGTCGACGGCCCGAGCGAACCCGAGGACCGACGCGCCGAGAGGCGAGTCGGCCTTGGTGAACATGAACGGGGCACCCGAGTTGAGCGCGCTGATCGCGCCGCGGTACTCGTTGACGACCTGGTGGTCGATGGTTCGCTTGAGCGCGCCCTCCGCATTCTTCACGTTGATCCCGGTGAAGGCGTTGGAGCGGTTCAGCACGAGCTGGATCTTCGACGAGGGGTAGCCCAGGTGGCTCATCGTCTCGAGGATGAGCCGCACGTTCTTGAGGCACGACAGGTCCGCGGTCATGACCACGAACACGGGTTCGGCGGCCTCGAGCACGCTCAGGTTGATGTCATCGAGACGCTTGTCAACGTCGATCAGGATGTAGTCGTAGAGCGTCCGCAGGTGATCGAGGATGACCGGGATGTGCGCCGCGTGGACGAGGTCGGCGGTCTCCGGCGACGGCGGCGCGAGCAGCAGATCGACCCCGGAATCGTGCTTGACCATGACCTGCCGGACGAGGTCGACATCGATGTTCGGCGCGCTGACGATGTCGACCACCGACTTCTTGTCGAGGCCGAGGTCGAGGAAGACCCGATGGTCACCGAATTGGAGGTTCGCGTCGAACAGGCAGACCTTGCGACCGAGCTCCCGGTGCAGGGCGATCGCCGCATTGATCGAGATGGTCGTCGTGCCCACGCCGCCCTTCGCCCCGTAGAAGGCAAGGACGCGGCCCATCGGCGGACGTGCCAGCAGCGAGTCACGCGGAGCGAACCGGGCGAGCAGGCTCTTGATCCGGGCCAGCAGTTCCGCAGGATGGAACGGCTTGATGAGATAGTCGTCCGCCCCAGCCCGCAGTCCACGGACCTTCTGTTCGACCTCCCGCTCGGCCGTGAGCATGATGATCGGGACGTGGGCCGAGCCGCCCTCCTCGCTGCGGATCTTGGCCGCGACCTGGTATCCGTCGAGCTTTGGCAGCATCACGTCGAGAAGGATCAGGTCGGGTGCCTCGGCACCCCACAGCCGGAAACCCTCTGCTCCGTCGGACGCGCTGACGACGTCGTAGCCCTCCTGCTTGAGCGTGTACTGCAGAAGTCGCTGGACGTTCGCGTCGTCATCGACGACAAGGATCTTGGCCGCCATCAGTCCTCCATGGGCGTCGCACGGGCCTCGGGACCGCCCGGGGCGTTCGGATCGTCCGTGAGTGTACCGGACCGGTGCACATCGGCACCGGAGGCATCCTGCCGCCTGACGGTCCCGAACGCCATGCGAAGGAAGTCCGTGGTACTGCGCTCATAGTCCCCCCGGGCGACCGTATGCGCAGTGCTGTGACCGGCCCCCGGAACGACCCAGTGCTCGACCGCTGGACCAGCCAGTGCGGCGAGCCTGCGACCGTCGGCGATCGGAACGGTCGTATCCGCCTCGCCGTGGATGAGGAGCAGCGGGACCGACTCCACCAGCCCGATCACCCGCGCCGGCTCGGTCGCGCGCGGATCGGCCCCGAGACGCCTGGTGGCGGCATCGAACAGCCGGGCCGCGACGAAACGGCTCGCCGGTCCCGGGATGCGCGAGGCGACCGGGATCTCGAGTTCGGGAGCGACCGAATCGGCGATGACCCCGACGATCCGTGGGCGTGGTGCCGGATCCACGTGGCGCGGCGCCGTCGGATCCACGTCGGCTCCAGGCAGCATCCCGTCACCGAGGACGGCGACCGCGGCGAGCGCGGTGATCCCGCCCATCGACGTGCCCATCATCGCCACCCGGGTCACGCCTCGCTCGCCGAGCCAGGCCAGGGCGCCTGCGACGTCCTCGACCTCGAGCAGGCCGAACGTGGTCGGACCCTGATCCGATGCACCGTGCCCTCGGAAATCGAGCCCGAGGACACCGGCCGTCCGGCGCAGGTACGGCGCGTACTCGACCAGATCCGGTGCGATCGAACCGGTGTAGCCGTGAAGCAGCAGGATCGCCTCATGCGGGTCTGGCGTCCAGACGTCCGCTTCGGTGGCGGTGGCGGTGTCAGTGGCGGGAGCGTCCGAACCGACCCTTGCCTCGCCCTCCGCGGGAAGCCAGCGCGCACCCAGGCGCACGCCGTCTCGCGCACGGACCCGGACGACTTCGCCGCCCAGCGCATCGAGAGCCGGCCCAAGGCGCACTTCGTCGGGAGTGGTTCGCGGTGTATCGAGCAGACCCCCCGACGCACGGCGTCCGATGGTCCGACCGACGACCAGCGCCGTCACGGTCAGCCCGGCCGCCGTCGCGACCCGCCTGATCATCGCCCGTCGGCGCCCGGCGAAGTACCGACGGGAGAGCCAGGTGCCGCCGGCGTGGTGATCGAGCCGTCCTCCAGCGCCTCGAAGACGATGCGGCTCCAGGTCTCGAGTCGATCAGCAACCACCCGCACCTCGTCGGGAGTGGCGAACGAGCCCTCCAGCTTGTGCGTCTCACGGATCGCGACCGGTCTGCCCTCGACATCGGCGATGTACACGACGCCGAGATGGACCGCCCCGACGTCGGTGGTGTCGTCGTTGAGCAGCGCGACAGCTCGGAACGCCGGCTCGAAATCCGCATCGAGCTCCTCCCGCCACTCGCGTCGCAGGCTGCCCTCGAGATCCGTGTCACCCGGGTTGCAGTGCCCGCCGACGCCGATGGACCAGCGATCGTGCAGCCGCGCGTCGGCGCCAGCGGCCGTCCGACGCATCAGGAAGTAGCGGTCACCGTCGCGCAGGACGAGATATGCGATCAGCTGTTTGAACCGCGGGTCCGCCTCCATCTCCGGCCGAGGGGCGAACCGCGCATGCCCGCTCACGCTGGCAAGGAACGCGCCGAGACCGGCCGTGCGCAAGCCGTACCACGCGGCGCGATCCGGCAGTTCGTCGCGCGGCACGACCAGCACCTGCTCGACGCTCACGAGACCGTCTCGCTGGCCCGCTCGCGGGCTGCCTCGAGCCGCTGCGCGATGGCCTCCTGGTCCGGCCCGTCCGGATGCTCAAGGTCGACCAGCCAATCCTCGAGGACGCCGATCAGGTCGCGGATGCGGATCGCGACCTGCGTGGCATTGGTCGTCAGCATCCCGGTACCCATCGCCACATCACCTCGGGCGAGGCGGGTCGTGTCGCGCCAGCCGCCAGCGACGAGCTCCGCCGCGGTCGCCCAGTCGCGGGCTGCGGTGTCGTCCCCCTTTGGCCGGCCGGCGACCGCCTCGACCAGGGCAGCGGATACGACGAGGGGCAGATGGCTGATCGCGGCGACAGCCGCATCATGGGTCGTTGCCGTCAGTCGGATCGGGCGGGCACCGGTAGCCCTTGCCAGGGCTTCGACGCGCGCCTCGGCATCCTCGTCCCCACTCGGCACCACGACCCACGGTCGATCGAGGAAGAGGTGGGGATCGGCGGCCGCGTAGCCGCTGGTCTCCCGACCGGCCATCGGGTGGCCCCCGACGAAGCGCAGACCAAGCGCGGTAGCGCGCAACACGATCGCCGACTTGGTGCTGGCCACGTCGGTGATGACCGCTCCATCGGCGATCAC
>CAYNGM010000258.1:0-3739 GCA_964396565.1 uncultured Anaerolineaceae bacterium
TTGGGGCGTCACGATCCCGCCCCAGCGTGGCTGGCACCTGTCGGGCATGTTCGACGCGATGGAGCGTGGCGAACTCACGGCGGTCTACTGCATCGGAGAGAACCCGGTCCAATCCGAGGCGGACCAGGGACGGACGAAGCGGCTCCTTGGGGACCTTGAGCTGCTCGTGGTGCAGGACCTGTTCCTGACCAAGACCGCCGAACTCGCCGATGTCGTGCTTCCGGCGGCCGCTGCGTGGGCGGAGAGCGAGGGTACGATCACCAACTCCGAACGCCGGGTCCAGCGTGTCCGCGCGGCCCTCGATCCGCCGGATGGCGCGCGGGACGACCTCGAGATCGTCTTCGAGCTCGCGAACCGGATGGGCGCGAACTGGGGGCCGTCCGATGCCGAGCGTGTCTGGGATGAGCTGCGTTCACTCTCACCGATGCACGCCGGGATGTCATATCGCCGCCTCGAGGAACTCGGGGGTCTGCAGTGGCCGTGTTACGACGAGGAACACCCCGGCGAGATGTTCCTCCACAGCCGGTTGTGGGAGGACCCGCTGCCGGGCAATCGCGTGCCGTTCGTACCGGTGGACCACCAGCCACCGGTGGACCGGCTCGATGACGACTTCCCGATCCGCCTGACCACTGGGCGCCGCCTCGACTCTTACAACACCGGTGTCCAGTCGGCCGGCTACACATCTCCACTGCGACGCGGGGAGTCGCTCGATATCTCGCCCGAGGATGCAGCACGCCTGGACCTGGTAGACGGCGAACGGGTCAGGGTCATCTCACGTCGCGGCCAGCTCGAGGTCCCGATCCGCATCGACGAGTCGCTCCGTCCGGGACTCACGTTCATGACCTTCCACTTCCAGGACGATGTGGCCGTCAACCTGCTGACGGTCGATGCGACCGATCCGAAGTCGGGCACGGCCGAGTTCAAGGCGACGGCGATCCGGGTCGAGAAGCTCGAGGCGGCGGTCCCCGTCTGACCGGAGGCGGGAGTCGCGACGGACCGACTCAGGCGCTGGCGCCGGACCCGTCCGGTGTCTCCGGACCCGAGATGATCTGCACGATGAGTAGCCACGCTCCCACGAGGAGCGCCCCGAGCAGGGCGACCTCGATGCCGATGGCGATCCAGGTGAGCGCGAAGATGATCGTGCCGACCCCGACCCGTTCCAGCACCCCCTGTTCCGCTGCCCTGGCTGATCCCGTGACCGCCCCGCCGGAACGCGAGGCGAGTCGACGAAGCCAGGCCGGTCGACCGGCGATGTAGGCGACGATGGCCAGGGCAGCGGCCGCCACCAGGACGATGGTGGTCAGCCCGATGAGGTCCGTCACGGCGGCTGCGACGACCGCGTTGATGGCCGGAGCAAGCCCCGACTCGGTGAACTCGTTGACGACGAACGTCGCCAACCCGCGCACCGCCAGACGGGCGATGACAAACGCGATGACCGTCCCGACCGCCAGGTAGACGAGCATCCGGCGACGGTCCCTGGCGAGCCACAGGGCGAGCACTGACAGCGCGACTGCGAGTGCGACCAGGACGACCGTCAATCCATCGAAGAACTGGACCACCTGCTGGGCAGTCGCGAGCCGTTGGGCTTCCACCAGCCGGATCGTCCCGAAGTCGGGCGGCAGGGTCACCCCCAGGGCCGACTGAAGGCGTGAGGCGAGGGCTCCGGGTCGGCCGCCCCCGGACAGGTCTGGCAGCTGGACGTCGGACGGGAGGAATCCGAGGGACTGGATCTCGGTCAGTGCGCTGCCGATGACCGGCCAGACGTCGAGGTAGAGATACCCGTCCACCAGGGTGAAGGCCGAGTCGTCGCCGCGCAGGAACGCGACAAGGTGCTCGTGCGAGAACGAGAGGGACCGGAGCAGGGCTGCCTGCACATCCGGGTTCTCGAGGACCCGCTCGAGCCGACGGTCGATGGCCTCCTGCACGGCGGCCGTGATCGGGCCAGCCAGCCTTGCCGACGATCCCGGCAGCAGGGCAGCGACCCGCGACTCGACGTCGAGGGCAGTGACCACCTGCTGGCTGACCCGGTCGGAGATCGGGTCGATGACCGCGGGGTCTGCCGCGACCTCGGTGACGAGCGCCGTGAACCGATCCGTGTCCATGGCCACCTCGTGGACCCAGATCACGATCGTGGCCAGGACGATGGTCAGGCAGGCCAGCACCAAGGCGAGGCCCGCGAGGGGACCGCGACGAGAGCGAGCGACGGCCCTGGTCGGGGTGGGATCGGGCGGAGTGGCGGGGGACTCCATCGGGGGTACCTCCATCGACCGGCCAGGCGCACCGGTGGTGGCGGCCATGGTAGCGGGACGACAGCACCGTCCTCCTCACCTGAAGCGGGTGACGACCCGCGGGTCACCGGACTGGCATGATGTCGGTCCACCAGCGGACCATCAGGAGACCAGATATGCCCGCGAAGCGCACCACCACGTCCAGGGCCAAGGCGAGCAGCGCCAAGTCGACCAGTCCCAAGTCGGTCGCGCCGAAGGCGTCGTCCGCCAAGCCGGCCGCGGCCAAACCGGCCGCGGCAAAGGCAGCCCCGTCGGCAGCGGCCAAGCCCGTCAAGACCCCGGCCAAGGCTGCCAAGTCGAGCACCCGGACCAGCGCCAGCACCGCGTCGTCAGGCCGGACGACCAAGCGGACCAAGTCGAACGCGCAGTCCAAGTCACCGCGTGGCAAGGCCGCGATCAAGGACGCGGCAGCCGTAGCGGCGACCGTCGCCGAGGCAGAGTCAATCGACGGGGCAGGCCGGGTACTCGACGGCGCGGCCACGATCGGCGCGGGCGCGGAAGTGCCGCGATCGGACGGGCAGCCACCGTCGCCGGCGCCGCGGAATTCACTCGTGGCATGGACCAGGCGGCCGTCGCGCAGCGAGTCGCAGCACTCGGTGACGTCGTCGCCGAGGCCGGGATCAACGACGTCGAGCAGGGCGCCGAACTGCTCGCCACGTCAGAAGACATGGCTCTGCTTGGTGCCGTGGTCGGCGCCATCAGCGAGGAGGACCTCGATCGCGGGCTGGCGGTCGCTCGCGTCAGCGGCGAACTCCAGGCGGTGTCATCTGTGGTCGCCCGAGTCGGCATGCCCGTCCTTGCGGCCTTCCTGGTCGATCGCAGCTACCAGCTGCACGAGGTCGCCATCGACGCGATCGTCCGCTCCGGTGGGACCCGTGCCATCGCCCGCGCCATCGCCGAGACCGGTGCGCGGGTCGGGGCGATGGGCGAGGCCGAGGCGACCGAGGGGGTCGTTCGTCTGGCTGCCGCCGGCGCGCTGGCCGATCGGAGTGATGAGCTCGAGGAATCCGGTGCAGCGCTGGCATTCGAGGGCTACCAGTCGATGCAGGCGGGCGAGGCCGTGCGCCAAGCCGGTGTCGCGGCTGCCGCGGCCGGAGTGGCCGAGGTCGCCCAGGGATCAGAGGAGATCGGCTCCGCTGGTGCGCTCGCGGACGTCGCCGAGCGACTGGAGTCGTAGCGCCTGCTGGTCCGGACGCCTCAGTCGGTCCTGTCGTCGCGTGACGCGAGGAGGGCTTCCAGCCGATCGATGAACGGCGTCTGGCGATCCTTGAGCAGGCGCCGCGCGACATCGAGCGTGCACCACGCCACGCGGTCGAGTTCCGGGATCTCGAGGATGCGTCCGGAGCGCGGTGGCCACTCGATGGGGAAAGTGTTGCTATGGGCGGCGGTCGGGTCGAGGTCGCCCTCGGCCGCCCAGGCGACCACCCGCTTGCCGCCCTTCTGGATGATCT
>CAYNGM010000259.1:0-3735 GCA_964396565.1 uncultured Anaerolineaceae bacterium
CTCGATCCTGCGCTCGACATCCTCGACTGGCTGATCGTCAATGATGTTTCGGCGACGATCTTCACGACCGGCAAGACCGGGACCACGACGACGATCGGGAAGGCGGTCCTCCAGCAGGTGGCCGAGCATCAGAGCCTTCTCGACCTTGGCAATCACTCGTGGTCCCACCCGGACTTCCGCGACCTCGATGCGACCGCCATGCGCGACCAGCTTGGCCGGACGGAGGCAGCGGTCATCGAGATCACGGGTCGCTCGACCAAGCCCTGGTTCCGCCCGCCGTACGGTGGTCTGGACGACCAGGTCCCGGCGGTCGTCGGCGGCGCCGGCTGGGGCTACATCGTCATGTGGGACGTAGACACCATCGACTGGAAACCCGAGAGCGACGGCGGCCCGACGACATCGGCGATCGTCGACAAGGTCGTCCGCAACGCCGGGGGCGGATCGATCGTCCTCATGCACCTTGGCGGATACAACACGCTTGAGGCACTTCCCGAGATCGTCGAGGGGCTCCGCGACAAGGGGCTCGAGCCGGTCACCCTCAGCGAGATGTTCGGGACCTAGCGACGCGGGCGATCGGGGTCTCGCGACCCGCCGATCGGCGATCCGCAGCTCGTCCCCAGGACGTACCGAAGCGGCGCCGGGAGGAGGGTTTCGGCGCCGCTTCGGAGGGTTCCGATCGGTCCGGTGGGGAGGAGGGCTCCCACCGGCGACCGTGGTGAGGCGAGATCAGTGCGGGAGGGGTGGCCCCCCATCGAACGGGCCGAACCGACCCGTCCGCGCGAGTTCACGCAGGAACAGCAACTGGTTGACCTGACGCAGGGACCAATGGACCTCGGCGATGGGGATGCCACACATGAAGGCGGTAAGGTTCGCCGCCTCAGTCGGCGTCAGTCCTCTCAGCAGGAGCACGCGATAGGTCGAGCGGGTGACCAGCGGGTCCATCGTCCGGCCCGCCGCGTCCACCCCCGTCCGGCTGGCCGACGTACGGGCCGTGGACCCAGACACGACCACGGAGGCCGCCCCGTGAGTTCGGGAGGACGAGGCGTCGCGAGACGATCGCCCGCGTCCCCGTGAACCTCGCTGCGCCTGCCCGGCCATCGCCCACTTGTCCCTCTCGGGTGGTGTTTCCCCGCCCCGGACGTTCCGGTGCGGTACAGGCATGTTCGACACGGACGCTGGCAGTAGCGATGACCCGGCGGTCCCATGCCCACCGGTACTTGCGCCGACCGACCGGTGCGCGGTGGCAACCCGTGGTCGGGGCTAGACTCCGCCGGGTGCGAGTCCGACGTTTCGAGCTCCGGCTGATTGCGATCGCTCTTCTCGTGGCGTGGTCGGTCGCCGCCGTCCTCATCCTCTTCGCCTACCGGCCGGGCGGCCCACTCGACATCCTGGTCGGTCTCGCGGCCCTGGGCCCGATCGTCATCGCCACGCTCGGTGTCGTCTGGCCACCACTGCCTCGCGGCGCCGGGGCCTTCCCCCTGATGGTCTGCCTCGGGCTGGGCACCCTGCTGCTCCTGCTCCCATCCATCGCGGGGATCTTCCGACAGCTGGCAGGCCTGGGCTCCCAGACCCTCCTCCCGTCCCTCGAGGCGAGCTACCCCTGGTTGCTTGCGCTGCTTGGCACGAGCCTGTTCAGCGGGTTCGGTATCGCCCGGCGCATCCTCGGCGGAACCGCGATGCGACGGCGGCGGCTGATCCTCGGGATCGCCCTCGGGAGTGGCATGACGTTGCTCGCAGGGATCAGCTTCACGACGGTCGCCCTCGCCAACGAGTTCGCGCTGCGTGACCGGCCAGGCTCGGCGACCGGCTCGCGCTTCGGACCGACTGCGCTCGAGGGGATCCCGCCGCTCTGCGACGAACCCCTGGCGACGGCAGCGAGCGCACGCATCGCCACGCACCTGACGGGCACACTCGACCTGCGGCCGGCCGGGACCATCGAACAGGGCGGGATCCGCAACGGCGAGGCATTCCGCTGGATGGCCTACGTGGCAAGCGATCGGCAGCTCGGCTGGTATGGCGCGACACTCATCGATGGACGTGCGTGGGCGCGGTCGCCGGGAGGCGGCTGGGCGGATGCATCCACCGAGCAGGTCGCCGACGGGGCTGTGGACCTGCAGGCCATCGAGAGCGCCCTGACCCCGGGCTATCGGGCGACGGCCGAGGATCGCGGCATCGAGATCATCGAGGGTGCGCCGGCCCGGCGCTGCCGAGTCGCAGTCGATGGCGCTGTCTTCACCACGGCATTCCCGCAGGTGCGCTGGCTGTTCGGCCCTGCGGACCTCGACGACTGGCGTGGCCAGCTCGACTTCTGGATCTTTCTCGACGGTGGGATCGGACGCATCGCCGGTAGTCTGAATGGCGAGGGCTCGGTCATCGACCCAGGGGCGCTCCAGGGAACGGTCGATGTCCTGCTCACGGCCACCGAACGCGGCCGTGACTTCGTCATCTATCCTCCGGCGCGATGACCAGCGAAGACGACAGGACCTTCGAGAAGCGCGACCGCCTTGCCCGACTGCTGCGCGTGGTCGCCGTCCTGCGCGGTCACCCGGAGGGCATCCGACCAGCCGAGATCGCACGACGGGTAGGCGTGACCACGCGGACCGTGTACCGCGACCTGCGGGCGCTCGAGACCGACGTCGGAGTGGCGGTCTGGTCCGAAGCCGGCCTGTGGGGTGTGGTCGGCGACGAATTCCTGCCGCCGCTCAAGTTGACCCTCGACGAGGCGATGGCCGTGGTCCTCTCGGCACGGCTGATGGTCCGCTATGCCGACAAGTACGATCCGGACCTCGCGGCCGCGTTCGAGAAGCTGGAGGGGGTCCTGCCAGCCGCACTCGCGGAGCACGTCGAGCGGACCCTCGATGTCCTCGCCCAGCATCCCCGCGACGCCGACTTCAGCGAGCGCGTGCATCGCCTCACCCGGGCCTGGGCCGAGCGACGGGTGGTGACGTTCACATACGAGCCCGCCCGTTACGGCCCCGACGCCGCGCCGCGCCAGGCGACCGTCCGACCCTACCTGATCGAGCCATCGCTCCAGACGCACGCGCTGTACCTGATCGGCTGGGACGAGACGCGCAAGGCACTGCGCACGTTCAAGATCGAGCGCATCGGTGATGTGGCCCTGACGCCCCGGACGTTCGAGCCGCCTGAGCCCGGGACGCTGGAGAGGGACCTGCGCCGCGCGTGGGACATCATCGCCGACCAGCCGGCGACGAACGTGGTCCTGCGCTTTCGACCGTCGGTCGCGGCCCGGGTGCTGGAGACGACCTGGCATCCCAGCCAGAGGGTGGAACCAGCCGCCGACGGCTCGCTGACCTGGCGGGCAACGGTCGCGGGAACGATCGAGATCAGGTTGTGGATCCTGTCATGGGGCGACGACGTCGAGGTACTGGAGCCGGCCGAGCTGCGAAAAGACGTTGCCCTGACGCACCGCCGGGCGGCCTCCACGCTGGGCGACTAGCAGCGGTCCGGTGCGGTCTGGGGTAGTCTCGGGTTCGACCTGACGTGACCCCCCGACACGCCGAGGAACCCCTATCGAATGATCGTCCGACCGACCGGACGACGTATGTTCGTCGTCCCCGTCGCGGTCCTGGCGGCCGCGCTCCTTCTGCCACTCGTGTCTGCGCCCGTGCGTGCGTCGGTCGCCACCGACGCTGAGTCGCTCGTTGTCGACCTGGTCAACGCCGACCGTGCCGTGGCCGGCCTCGCTCCGCTGTACCGGCTGCCCGCCCTTGACAT
>CAYNGM010000260.1:0-3710 GCA_964396565.1 uncultured Anaerolineaceae bacterium
GGGATCACCGACCAACTGGTCCTGACCGTGGAGCAGGGCATCTTCGGTGGAGTCCCGGTCGCCGGCAACGAGGGTGGTGCGGGTTTCAACTACCAGGCGATGATCGACCAGCCCTACATGTTCGATTTCTACGACGGTGGCGGGCTCGATGTCGCAAGCCTGTCGTTCGCCGAGGTCGATGCCGATGGCAACGTCAACGTCCACGCCTTCGAGGGTCGCGTCCGCGGTCCCGGCGGCTTTCCGAACATCTCCGCGAAGACCGGCAAGATCAACTTCGTGGGGACGCTCACGGCCAAGGGACTCGAACTCCAGATCGACGGGGGAGTGAAGGTCCTCGCCGAGGGTTCGATGCACAAGTTCGTGCCGGCCGTCCGGGAGATCTCGTTCAACGGTCGCTTGGCACGTGAGCGCGGACAGGAGGTCCGCTACATAACGGAACGTGCCGTCTTCGCGCTGGCTGACGATGGCCTTGTCCTCATCGAGGTCGCGCCCGGCATCGACGTTGAGCACGACGTGCTGGATCGCATGGGGTTCCGACCGCGTATCGCTGACGACCTCCGGCTGATGGACGCGCGCCTGTACGAGAAGGGCCCGATGGGGCTCGCCGCGACGTTCGGCAAGGATGCATCGGCATGAGCGGGGAAGTCCGCCTCGACCTGGGTATCGTCGCGCGCCTGACCATCGCCAACCCGCCCCTCAATCTCGTCACTGAGGGATTGCTAGCTTCATTCGCGGTCGCCCTGGCCGCGCTCGAGGACGCCGAACCGAACGACGTGCGTGCGGTGGTCGTGACCGGGGAAGGGGAGCGGGCGTTCTCGGCCGGCTCGCACGTCGGCGAGTTCGAGGCACAGCGTGGTCCGACCGGTCGGGCGCGACATGAGCTGGAGTCGGGCATCGGTGCCAGGCTCGCCGCCCTGCCGATGCCGACCATCGCCGCCATCGAGGGGAATGCCCTGGGCGGCGGTCTCGAGATCGCCCTGTGCTGCGACCTGCGGGTGGCATCGGAACGGGCGAAGCTCGGTCTGCCTGAGGTCCGCCTGGCCGTCACTCCCGGTGCCGGCGGGACACAGCGGCTGCCGCGTATCGTCGGTCCGGCCCGGGCCAAGGAACTGATCCTGACCGGCCGGATCCTTGACGCAGGCGAGGCCGAGCGGATCGGGCTCGTCAGCGAGGTCGTGCCGGCCGGGTCGGCGGTCACGCGGGCCATGGCGATCGGCGAGGAGATCGCCCTGCGCGGCCCGCTCGCCGTCCGCGAGGCCAAGCGACTGATCGACCTGGCGCTCGAAGCCGGTATCGATGCGGGGCTTGCCGCCGAGACCGATGCATCACAACGCGTCTTCGCGACCGACGACATGCGCGAGGGTGCGGCTTCCTTCTTCGAGAAGCGCGACCCGGTCTACCGGGGTCGCTGAATCACCTCACCTGATCGACCACCGAACGGAGGGATCTGAACCATGGCTGACGTCGAACGATTTGGGGTATTCCTGCCGTCGTACATCTGGGATGGCGACGGTCCGGAACGGGCACGCGGGATCAAGGACTTCGCCCGAACGGTGGAGGACCTCGGCTTCGACTCCTTGTTCATCACCGACCACCTTCTCGTAGGCAAGCGGTTCTACTCGGTGAACTGGCTCGAACCGCTGATGACGCTGGCTGTCGCGGCGGGAGCGACCGAGCGAGTCCGGCTGGGTACGTCGATCCTGATCATGCCGCTGCGCAACCCGGTGATCCTGGCCAAGGAACTCGCGACGCTCCAGTTCCTGAGCGACGATCGGTTCATCCTGGGCGCTGGTGTCGGTTGGAACGACATCGAGTACGAGGCGGTGGGCGTCCACAAGTCGGAGCGCGGCAAGCGTACCGACGAGATGCTCGACATCATGATGCCGCTGCTCGAGGGTGAGACCGTCACCTATCACGGCGAGTTCTATTCGGTCGATGACGTCTTCATCGAGCCGCGAACCGCCCAGCGTCCCCTGCTTTGGATCGGTGGCGGATCGCAGCTGGCGTCGCCGAAGTCGCCAGATGTGCCGATGTTCGTCGAGTCCGTCAAGCGGCGGACGGTCAGATCCGATGGCTGGATCCCACGGCCCACGTCACCACCAGCGGACATCGCGCGAGACTGGGCGGAGCTCCAGGTGGCGATGCGAGCTGTCGGCAAGGATCCGACCGACACCCTCGTCGCCCACGAGAACTTCCTGCACCTTGTCCTGACCGACGATCCGGCTGAGGCGCGCCGTCAGCAGCACGAGGCCTTCCTGAACGTGATGTCGTCTGAGCGCGGCCCGGAGTATCTCGAGTCCGTGTACCTGTTCGGTACGCCCGACGAGATCATCGCTTCGCTGCAGGCGCGAGTGGATGCCGGCGTTGAATACTTCTTCCTGCACACGATGACGCCAGACCCGGCGCAACTCCAGCTGTGGGTCGACCATGTCATTCCGAATGTCACCTTCCCGGCGACGGTCGGACCGGTGCGTCGACCACCGACCCCGTGGCAGCGGACGGTCGCTCCGGTCGGATGACACTCAGGTGACGAGGCGCGTCGGTCTGCTTGGGAAGCCGCTCAAGCGAAGGCATTCGCAGGTGATGCACGATGCAGCGTTCGACGCTGCGGGCATCGATGCTCGCTACGTGCTCCTCGAGGTCGAGGCCGACGAGGTCGGTCCGATCGTCGCCGCTGCCCGTGCTGGATCAGAGTGGCTTGGTCTTGGTGTGACTGCGCCATACAAGCCGGTCGTTGCGGGCCTCGTGGACGAGGTCGAGGCCGACGCCGCGATCATCGGCGCGGTCAACAACGTGGTGCGGGCCGACGACGGACGACTGATCGGGATCAACACCGACGCGCCTGGGTTCCGTGTCGGCGCGGAGCGGGCCATGGGTCGCCCGCTGGCCGGCTCTCAGGTAGTGGTGGCCGGCGCCGGCGGCGCCGCCCGTGCTGTCGTCTATGCCCTGCTCGTGGCCGGAGCCGCGCGGGTAGTCGTCGGCAACCGTGCCATCGCCGGGGCGCAGGCGCTGGCGGTACGTTTCGCGGCGATCGGGGCCCGACCACCCGAGGCGACGGTGCTGGGTGACCGTGTCCTTCATGCGGCCCTCGCGACGGCCGACCTCGCAGTAAACGCGACGACGGTCGGGATGCTGCATCCGGGCATGACCATGCCAGTGGATCTCCTGCCGACACACGCGACCGTGTTCGATCTCGTGTACGTGCCCCAGGAGACGCCATTGCTCAGTGCGGCGCGTGCCCGCGGTCTACGTGCCGCCAATGGCTCGGAGATGCTCATCGCCCAGGCGGCCATCGCGTTCGAGCGCTGGACCGGTGTGGGCGGGATGGACGACGTGATGCGGACGGCCGTCGCGCCGCTCCTGACCGACCCGACCGTCGTGGCCTGACAGCAGGTGCGACTCGCGACGATCATCGCCGGCGGACAGCCACGGGTGGCCCGCATCCGTGGCGGGCGGGCGATGCCGCTGGGGAGCCTGGGCGGCGGCTCGATGCGCGCTCTCTCCGCCGGGGGTGACGACATCCTTGAACGGATCCGGTTCGGCACGGAAGATCAGCCGGCCGACTCCGGCTTCCGTCTCGAGGACGTGACGATCGCCCCCGTGGTCCCCGATCCGGGCGCCATCTACACGGTCGGGCTCAACTACGAGGGTCCGGGCGCCGCGCCACGTCCCGAGCGACCGCTCATCTACGGGAAGGCGGCCGGGAGTGT
>CAYNGM010000261.1:0-3701 GCA_964396565.1 uncultured Anaerolineaceae bacterium
CGATCAGGCCCGCAACTCCCGGACGTTGTCGACGATTGCCACCACGGCAAGGGTGGCGATGGCACCCACGATCAGCAGCGGCAGGAAGGCGATGACCAGGATCACCGCACCGATACCGGCGAGGACGAGGACCACCTGCAGGGCGAGCCTGACCAGCCGTCGCCGGAAGGCCGCCTCGATGGCGATGTAGGCTCCCAGGGCGAGGATCAGCGACCCCGGGATCGACAGCCAGCCGAGGTAGATGCTGGCGACCAGCAGGATGAGCAGGAGACCGGCGCTGACCGCTGACCAGAACTCGACGATCCGGCCGTAGTGCTGTGTCTCCGGCGGTTGGGGTCGATGGTCGTGACGCAGGTGCGCGCGTGGGTCGCCCAGATCACCGGCGAGAGCGCGTTCCAGGGCCAGATCGGTCCGCTCCAGGTCGTCGCTCAGTGCCGCGTCGCGTGCGCGCAGGCTCGCGAGTTCCGTCTCAGCATCGGCGACGCTCTCCTCGGCCCCCGTCGGGCCGCTGTCGGCCACCATCTCGGCGGTACGCGCCGGCAAGGCAGCGGCCAGCCGGTGAAGTGCCCCGGCGCGCCGATCGGCCTCGGCCCGGTTGGCCCGACGCTCGACCTCCAGCTCGTCGCGCCGCTCCTGGAGCGTCGCCGCCAGCAGGCCCGGTGGCGGCATCTTGTCGAGGCCAAGGAAACCCAGGGGATCATTCCATGACTGGCGAGCGATCCCACTGCGGTTGTACTTGGGACCGGCAGGCGCTCGTTCTCCGGCGAATCGGTCCCGGGTGTCGAGCCCCCACAGGCCACGGAACCCATCGATCCAGGGGGTGTCATCGCTGACTACGATGGGGGTCCAGGGGATGTCGCCACCATGTCCGACGACGAGGCCATCACCGCGGGCGTAGTCGATGAACGGGATGCTCAGGGCTGCTTCCATGCGGGCCGCGAGGTCCCCTGGGTCCTCCTGGCGCAGGATGTCGCGCCAGACGTGCCGGAGGCTCTCCAGGAGGCCGTGGACCGGGCGCATCGCGGGTAGCGGCACGGGGGTCACGTACTCGCCTTCCTCGAAGTACGAGGCGTGCGATCCCGCGCCCGCAAAGATCACCGGGTGGTCATCGCTGAAGGTCAGCGTCGGGTCGTCCCAGCGGCGACGCAGGTCGTCACCGCTGTAGTCGTGCGCAGCGCACCCGAACCAGCGCGGGATCGGTTCGCTTCCAGCCGTGGTCGGTGCCTCAAGGACGACGAACGCCTGCTCCAGGTCCGCCTCGTGGTCATTCGCACCGAAGAATGACGAGCGCCAGTCATTCATGGCATAGAAGAAGCAGTACTGGAGCACGATCCAGCCATCGGCCCGGACGACCCGACCGTGGTACACGACCCGGTCATCGCGGAGGCGGATCGCCTCGTAGCGCTGCGCCGCCGCCGCGGCCGTACCGCCAGGGACACGACCACGAACCAGGAGCGATGCTGTGAAGCCGGCATCGACCAGGCGGGCGAAGAGACCCACCCTCGCCAACCGGCCTGGTGCCCTGAAGCGTGGGCGCTCTGGTGACCGATTCCAGCGCGCCAGTTCGATCCCGTCCATGGGGCGGGGAACGAAACGCAGATAGCGATCCTCGCCAGGGATCGGACGTACCTCGGCCAGCCGGTCCAGGGTGAGTTCCCCGGCTGGGACGATCACCTCGGATGTCGTCCCGGGTGTCGATCGAAGCAGATCGCAGGCCGCCACGTAGGACTCGGCCGCCATCGGGAAGAAATGCTCGCCATCGGTGAACCGGACGACCGGCTCGAACCGCCGGAGCAGGGAGATGTCCTCGGTATCCGTCCTGGGCGTGACGTTCGACTCCGTGGACTCACCTGACGGCGCTGTCATCGATGGACACCTTGGTCGCGTTCGAGACCGACGCCGGCGATGGCCCTCACCGAGCGCCCGTTCAGGTAGAAGGCGGCAAGGACGTGGAGCAGCAGGCTCAGGTAGGTCGGCTGCCCGAGCCAGACGCGAAGCAGGTCGCCGAACAGGCCGACGCCGACGAGCACCATGGTCAGGACCCAGCCCCAGCGCTTGTACAGGAGCAGCCCGACCACACCAAGGATGGTCAGACCGGCGAACAGGAGCTCCGCGGAGCGGAATATCGTCGCGTCGGCCCACGGCAGGGGGACTCCGGCGATCGGTAGCCGGCCGAGCTCCAGGGCGGCTGCGATCAGGCCGACCGCGTTGACCAGACGCAGGACCGCCACCGCCAGGATGCCGAACGGGGGAAGCCCGCGCCGACGCTCAGGTTCGGCGATAGCCGGGGTGTCCATCGACGGCAGTATGCGCGAGCGCGGGGTGAGTCGTGACCGTCGTGCGCCGCGACGAGCGGGGCTCGATGCTGGATCAGCGGTGCGGGTGGCTCATCTGGTCGACCACGATGCCAACGGCACCGTGGGCTTTGGCCGAGTCTTGGCTGGATCAGCGGTGCGGGTGGCTCATCTGGTCGACCACGATCGCGACAGCGAGGACGAAGGCATCGTCCTGGCCAGGGCCGATCTCGACGCCGTAGGTATCGCGGACGCGGAACCAGCGCTTGGAGACGGTCGCTATCCGTCCGCCCGGTCCCGAGATCTCGTACTCGTGGTCGGTGATCTTGCCCTGGACGTCCCATTTGCCGCGGCCACCGAGGTCTACCTCGTAGTGCTCACGCAAGGGGCTGATCAGCGCCTTCTTGACGGTCCCGACGGTCCCGCTGTCATTCTCGATGGCCATCACGTCGCGGATCGTGACGAGCCTCTCCTGGATCTTGTACAGCTCGCGTCCGGCGGCATCCTCGAGGACCAGCGTCTTGCGGATGCGCAGGGCCTTGCCGTCGACCTTGTACGCGCGTTGCCCGCTGCGCTCGATCCAGAAGTCGTCGCCGATGGCGAACATCTGCTGGTGCATCTGGTAGGCGGTGGGCGCCCCGGCACCCTGGTCATCGTGTCGTCGGAACATCTGCTTCCTCCTTGGCGTCCCTACGATAGGCTTCGGTCCGGCGCGTTCACGTCACCCGGTTCGGACGATGACCATCGCGCCGAGGACACCGACGCTCCCCGCGGATCGAAACCCACCTGTTGGAGGACCCTGGACACATGCGCCCCTTCCGTCATCTCGCCATTCCCGTGGCCCTGATCGCCATGCTCGTCGCCGGCTGCAACATGCTGGGCGGTGGCGGCGACCTCGTCGGGCCGACCTGGCAGTGGACCGCCTCGACCACGACCACGCCTGCCTCCCAGAGCGTCGTACCGAACCCGCAGAACTACACCATCACGTTCGCCAAGGACGGCTCGTACACGGGCAAGGCCGACTGCAACTCGATCGCCGGGGCCTACACGACGAGTGGCAGTTCCCTGACCATCAGCCCCGGTCCGAGCACGCTGATGGCCTGCCCTGACGGCTCGATGGATGCCCTGTACACGGCGGGCCTGATCGCCACCAAGTCGTATGCCATCGCCAACGGGGAGCTCACGCTCACCACGGCCGACGGCACCATGACCTTCAAGAAGGGCTGAGCGCCGCGAACGCGTCGCGCGTCAGGTTCTCGGGGGCGTCAGTCGTACAGACGACGTCGTCCTCGATCCGGATGCCGCCGAACGGCTTCAGCCGCTCGACGGCGTCCCAGTCGATGTGGCGGCCACGACCGTCGGCGCGCGCGGCCTCGAGCAGCAGGTCGATGAAGTAGAGGCCGGGCT
>CAYNGM010000262.1:0-2204 GCA_964396565.1 uncultured Anaerolineaceae bacterium
GAGCCCGGATGTCCGAATCCCTCTACGAGCGCTACAAGGACGCTCTGCGGCGTGGTCACGTCGCGGCACTTCGGGGCCGGCACGATGTCGCCATCGATGCCTACCGCGAGGCAAGCCAGCTTGCCCCCGACAGGGCCCTGCCGTTCGTCGGCATCGCCGGTGTCCTGGAGCGGCTCGGGCGGACGTCCGATGCACTGGCCGCCTACGACGCCGCCATCGAGCGCGGTCCTGGCGACGAGGCCGCATTGCGTGGGCGCGCCGAGCTGCTGGCCGCAAGCGGTGACCGGATCGCGGCGGCTGCGGCATTCGACCGGCTTGCGGCAGTCCTGGACGCGGGTGATCGTCTGACCGAGGCCACCGATGTCGCCCGGCGGGCCCTCGAGCTGGCTGAGTCGCGTGGACGTCGGGTGGCAGTCCGTGGTCTCGCCGAGCGACTCCGGGCTGCCGGAGCGGAGGACCCGGCAGCCAACGAGGCGCTCGCGGAGGCGATGCGGGTGCTGGCGGGCCCCGCCCTGACCGAACGCGACGAAGGGACGTCCGATGACCCCGCTGCACCTGGTCAGGACGGATCCGCGGACGGGCCCTCTGAGACCCCGGAGGTTCCCCCCGCACCACCGTTCGATGGTGGCGACGCGACGGCGTCGGTCGAGGACGCGGCGACGATGGGGGACCCGGCCGAGACGCTGGCACGAGCCCTCGCGGCAGCGGCCGGACATCGTGCAGCTGGCGCCAACGCTGCAGCCATCGACGTCTGCTACATCGCGCTCGCGGGCGCCCCGGATGACCCGGCACTGCACCTCGCGCTCGCCGATCTGTACCTCGATCGCGGCTGGCGGACGATCGCCGCGGACAAGCTCGTCCTGCTCGCGCGATTGGCCGAGCTGGCCGACGACGGGCTCACCCGCGAGCGGGTGTGCGAGATCGCCCTGGCCAGGCTACCGGAGGATGCCCGGTTGGCTGCGACCTGCCCGCGTCCCTGACCACGGAGCGCGACATGGCCCGTGGCGTCCGGCGGTAAGCGCCAAGACGCGGGCGCCATGCCGCCGGCGTCGGGGAGTCGCGATGCTAAACTCGCCGGACGATGTCGGATCTCGTCGGATCGGTCCTGGATCAGGTCACGCTGACCACCGTGGTCGACATCGGGATCACGGCGCTGCTCATCTACTGGCTGTTCAGCCTGATCCGTGGGACCCGTGCCGTCCGCCTGGTCATAGGCGTCAGCGTCCTGATCGTCGTGTACGTGCTGGCGGTCGCCTTCGGCCTCGAGTTGCTGACGCGCATCCTGCAGGGCGGCGCGGTCGTCGGCCTGTTCGCTCTCGTCGTCGTCTTCCAGCCGGAGATCCGTCGTGCCCTCGACCGCATCGGGCGGGTCGGGTCGTTCGCGTGGCTGCTTTCGCCGGCCGACTCACGGGTCGTCGATCACGTCGCCGACGAGGTCGCGCGGGCCGCCGCCGAGCTGTCCGCCGAGGGTCACGGCGCACTGATCGTGTTCGAGCGCGAGACTGGCCTCGAGGAGGTCGCCGAGACCGGGGTGATGATCCACGGCGACATCTCGGCCGATCTGATCAGGACCATCTTCGCGCCACGCACGGCGCTCCATGACGGGGCGGTCATCATCCGCGGCGGGACGATCCTTGCCGCCGGTGCGCTTCTGCCGCTGGCCGAGTCGACGGTCGGTTCCGAGCGCTTCGGGACCCGCCATCGGGCCGCCCTCGGCATCGCCGAGGAGACCGATGCGGTCGCTGTGGTCGTCTCCGAGGAGAATGGCCAGATCAGCCTGGTCGAGCGCTCAAGGATCGTGCGCAATCTCAACGAGGGGCAACTCGCCCGCTCGATCCGCGGCCTGCTCGACCCGAACCGGGGTCGGCGGCGCGCAGCGTTCGGCTGGCGGTCGCAGCCGTCGGACGGGAAGTCCACTTCGGCGGCTCGGGCGCAGCGGTGACGCGACTCCTCACTGTCATCGTCCACAACTGGCCCCTCAAGCTGGCGGCGGTCGGTCTTGCCACGCTCCTGTACGGGGGCCTCGTCCTGTCCCAGAGCACCCTCGAATTCCACGGCGTCATCACCGTCACGCCCGTCGGCCAACCCGACGACACATTCCTGTTGACGGCCGTCGAACCGATCACCACGGTCCGCTACTTCGCGCCGTCGGGGGTACGTCCCATCGCCACCACCTTCGAGGCGACGATCGACCTGTCCGGGGT
>CAYNGM010000262.1:2304-3695 GCA_964396565.1 uncultured Anaerolineaceae bacterium
ATCGATGTCGATCAGGATGTACGTCTCACGCCGATCGACCAGCTCGGTGATTCGGTCAGTCCGGTGGACATCTCGCCACCGACGGCCCGCGTGACCATCCCGGTCTTCACCGACCGCCAGTCACGGTCGCTGCCGGTCAGGCCGGTCGTCACCGGGACGCCGGCAGCGGGTTTCGAGATCGCCAGCGTCACGGTCGTGCCCTCGGTCGTGACCGTCGAGGGTGATGGCGATCAACTTGCCGCCCTCGACGGCATCGACACCGAGCCCGTGTCGGTGTCAGGGCTGTCATCCGACCAGACCACGAACGCAAAGCTCGATCCGCCGACCGGTGTCGTGCCCCTTGACGGGGCTGGGGTCGACATCACCATCACCCTGCGCCAGGTGACCGCGACCCGGACGTTCGAAGCGGGTCTGCGGCTTGTCGGGGCCACATCGGAGTTCGAGTACCGCCCATCGGTCGACCGGGTGCTCCTCACGGTGGGCGGCTCGGTGGCCGACCTTGACCGACTGACCGGCAGCACGATCGTCGCCGACCTCGATGTCACCGGGCTGGCCGAGGGTACGACCGACGTACCGGTCACGGCGGACCTGCCCGCCGGCGTGACGCTGGTCGGCGCGAGTCCGCAGACAGTAGCCGTGACCATCACCGCCGCTCTGACACCGGAACCCTCGCCGACGGCCACGACGGGTGCGCCGCCGACGTCCGGCGCGACGCCCAGCGGCGGGACCTGACGATGTCCCGGTTGTTCGGCACGGACGGGATCCGCGGGGTGGCCAACGTGGACCTCAAGCCGACCCTCGCCTTCGCCCTTGGTCGGGCGACCGCGCATCGCCTCGCGGGCCCCGGCGGGTCGATCGTCATCGGGCAGGACACGCGACGCTCCGGCGACCTGTTCGTGGCGGCGCTCACGGCCGGGGCGACGAGCCTCGGTGTGGACGCGCATGTCGTGGGTGTCGTCCCGACGCCGGCCCTCGCGTACCTGGCCCGGACGGGCCCGTTCGCGGCCGGGATCATGGTCTCGGCATCGCACAATCCGGCCGACGACAACGGCCTCAAGGTCCTCGACGCCGCCGGACTCAAGCTCGACGATGCCATCGAAGAGGAACTCGAGGGTCTGATCTGGCGAGAGGGCGAGCTTGGTGCCGTCGGGAACGACGCGATCGGCCGACGGATCGATGCCCGCGACGCGGTCGCGGACTACCTCGAGCACCGGACGGCGATGGCGCGGTCGGTCGATGCCGGCGGGCTGCGGGTCGTCCTGGATGGCGCCAACGGTTCGGGGAGCGGGTTCGGGGGGGAGATCCTCGCCGCGACCGGAGCGCGGCTGGAGGCCATCCACGTCTCGCCCGACGGGGTGAACATCAACGTGCGCTGTGGGGCGACAGATCCC
>CAYNGM010000263.1:0-3694 GCA_964396565.1 uncultured Anaerolineaceae bacterium
CGCCAGCAGGACGGCCATCGATTCTCCGCGCGCGGTCGCATCCTCGATGAGCCAGCCCATCATCTGTCGCAGGATCCCGCGTCGGGTGGAGTCGGGCTGGACGCCGACCGCGGTGATCCCGCTGACCCGGACCGGCTCGCTGGTGCCGGGAACGCGCATGCGCATCGCGAACGAGCCGGCGCCGCCAACCCGGCGCTCGCCGTCGAAGGCGCTGACGAACCGTTCCGCCTCCATGAGCGGTCGCTCGGCCCCGAACTCGTTCTCGTTGAAGTCAGAACCGAAGGCGCGGACCACGGGCTCATGGAAACCACGCAGGTCATCCTCGGCGACGCGTCGCAGCGTGATGCCGGCGGCGTCGGGTGCGTCGGAGTCGGGTGCGTCGGAGTCGGTGGTCCGTGTCTTCGCGGTCATCGGCGCATGGTGACACGCGGATGAGGCGCCGGTAACTCGCCGGTAACTCGCCGGACAGTGGCGCGTGGTTCAGTGGTCGTTGACCCACCCAGATGGAACGATGTACGTTGTACACCATGAACCGTACCCAGATCTACCTGTCGGAGCGCGACCTGGCGATCCTGGACCGCGAGGTGGCGCGGACCGGCCGGACCCGGTCGCGTCTGATCAGAGACGCGATCGAGCAGGCGTACGGCCCGCAGGCTTCCGCCCAGGAGTTCGAACGGGTCCTGCGCGAGAACGCCGGCTTCATGGCGGATGCCCCGTTCACCGGGCAGGAGTACGTGGAGGCCATCCGGACACACGGGTTCGGCGCCCTCGAGGACCTCTGGCCGGAGTGGTACGGCGCCGATGCCGACCGTCGTAGATAGCACGGTCCTGATCGACTGCTTTCGCGGTCGACCTGAGGCGCTCGCATTCCTCGTCAAGGCACGACGCACGTCCAACGTCATGAGCGTGACGCCGGTCCGCACCGAGGTACTCGGCGGGATCCGGGCGGACGAGGTTCGCCGCTCGATGTCCATCCTGGGGCTCGTGATATGGATCGACGTCACCGTCGAGCTCGCCGACATGGCTGCTGGCTTGCGCCGCCGGTACCACCGCAGTCACTCGGGGATAGATGTCGTGGACTACCTGCTCGCGGCGGCTGCGACCCACGTGGCTGGCGCGCTGGCGACGAGCAACGTCCGCCACTTTCCGATGTTTCCGGGGTTGGCACGTCCGTACTGACCACGGTCGATCTTCTTGACGTACATCGTGACGATGTATATCGTCGCGGGCATGGAGAGGACGCAGATCTACCTGACGGAGTCGCAGACCCGCGAGCTGGATCGGCGCGCGCGCGTACGCGGCACGACGCGTTCCGCGGTGATTCGCGAGGCGGTGCAGCAGTATCTCGGTCCGACCTGGGACCCGGATGCGTTCATCGCGGCACTCAACGATTTCGCCGGGATCTGGGCCGACCGGGACGACATCGACGAGCTGTACGCGGACCTGAAACGTCGCGAACACGAACGCCTGCGCGAGGTGTGGGCAGATCGGATGGATCAGGTTCCCCGCCGCACGGGGGCGGAGGACCAACTATGACTCGCTGGGTCATCGACACGAATGTCCTGATCGATGCGAGTCGTGTCCGCAACGCATCCAGCGACACTGCGGCGCGATTCCTTGCTCGAGCTGCGTTGGAGGGCGAGCTGTGGAGCGTGACGCCGGTCCGCACGGAGGTGTCCTGGCTCCTCCGACCTGACGAGGTGGGCCGCGTCCGTGCACTGTTCGATCAGATCTTCTGGCTTGACGTCACGACGGACGTCGCAGATCGAGCTGGCGCGTTCGGTCAGCGCTACGCACGAAGCCATGGCATCGGGCTCGTTGACGCGACCATCGCTGCCGCGGCTGAGATCTTGTCAGCGACCGTTGCAACGCGCAACGTACGCCACTTTCCGATGTTCCCGGGGTTGACGCGCCCGTACTGAGCGGCTTCGTCACACCTCGGGCAGCACCTGGGCGTCGGTCTGGGCAGGCGCGAACAGATCACCCACGGCTTCGACCCGCTCCACGATGTCGCGGATGGTCCAGCGGTCCGGGCGCAGGTCGGGGTCGTCCAGCTCGTCCCAGTCGATGGGTGCCGACACGGGCGCGCCGGGGGCCGGTCGCACGCTGTACGGCGCGACGAGCGTCTTGATACTGGCGTTCTGGGTGTAGTCGAGGCGGGCGCGACCCTTGCGTGCCTTCGTCGCCCACTCCCACGAGACGAGGTCCGGGACCGTGGCGCCCACCGCCCGGCTGATCTTCTCGACCCAGGCGCTGGTGTCGCTGAATTCGTAGCGTCCGTGCTCGACGGGGATCCAGACCTGGACACCGCGCTTGCCGGTGATCTTGGGATAGCCGCGCACACCAAGGTGTTGCAGGGCTGCCCGATACAGCCTCGCGAGAACGAGGGTCTCCTCCCAGGTCGTCACCTCGCCTGGATCGATATCGATGTAGGCGAAGGTCGGCAGCCACGGCTGGGGCAGCTTGCCTGTCCAGGCGTGGATCTCGAAGCTGGCCTGGTTGCCCAGCCAGCACAGCGCCGCGACACCGTCGGCGAGCAGGTGATCGTTGGCGGTCCGGTCCTCGCGGCCATCCACACCGGTCTCGTGCCAGCGGGTGAGCCAGCGCGGTGAGGTGTCGGGCAGGTTCTTCTGCCAGAAACCTGGTGCGCCGGCACCGTTGGGAAACCGCTGGAGGTTGAGCGGGCGATCGTGGAGGTGGGGCAGCATCGTGGGCGCGATCCGCGCGAAGTAGCGGATGAGCTCGCGCTTGGTGATGGGGCTGGGGTCGTCTGCGCCGGCGGCGCCGCCGGGGCGTGGCTCGAACAGCGGCTTGTCCAGGTTCGTGAGCTTGAGCTCGTTGCCGCCGACCGACCACGTTCCTTCCTTGCCGAGCGCGTCGAGCTCGGCGAGCTCGGTGTCGGTGGCGGCCTGGAAGGTCGGGGTCGCGGGCGCGGTCGCAACGTCCTTCGACTTCGATGTCGACGGCGTCTTCGCCTTCGATGTCGTCGACTTCGACGTCTTCGGCAGCGGTGGCTCCTCGGCTTCGGCGATCCGGACCGCGGACGTCGTGGCGACCGGGGTCTCGCGCCTCACGAGGTGGGGGTCGCGGCCCGGCTCGACGCCCTTGAATGCGGTCTGTCGGACATGCCCGTCGCGGGTCCAGCCGCCGATCTCGGCCCGGATGACAAGCTCCGGCCGAACCCAGGTGATGCCCACGAGATCGCCGCCCCAGCGACCCTTGTAGTCGCGCGGCGGCGCCGGGTCGAACGGGGGATCGTCCTGGACGAGGGGCTTGAGACGCTTCAGCAGATCCGCGCGAATGGCCCCAGTGAAGCCGCTGCCGACCTTGCCGGCGAACCTGAGCTTGTCGCCCTCGTACACGCCGATCGCGAGGGCGCCGAGGTCGCGGGCATCGCCACTCCCCGGGGTCCAGCCACCGACCACCAGCTCCTGCTCCGGTCTGATCTTGACCTTCAGCCAGGCGCTCGAGCGACGTCCCGGCTCGTAGCGCGAGCGCCGCAGCTTGGCGACCATACCCTCGACCCCGAGCGACTTGGCCGCCTCGAAGAAGGCCATCCCCTCCCCCTCGACATGCGCGGCGAAGCGCACCCGCGGGTGGTCCCTGAGCACACTCCGCAGCAGCCGCTTTCGACTCTCGAGCGGGACGTCGAGCAGCGAGCGTCCGTCGAGATACAGGAGGTCGAACGCCTGGT
>CAYNGM010000264.1:0-3669 GCA_964396565.1 uncultured Anaerolineaceae bacterium
CCCGGATGGCGTAGTCACCCCGGCTGCCCAGCACCACCTGCATCCGCGACCTGCCCTCCTTCAGGGTTCAGTCTGACGGCATCGACGACATCGACGACATCGCCGCCGACGATCGTACCGCGTCAGGTATAGCCGACGGCATATCGATCACGTGGTGACCGTCTCGAGCGGCACGTCCCAGTGGGCGTCGAGCAGGGCGAAGCGGTGTCGCTCCTGGGCGCGATGGGCGTCCTGATCCGGGAACAGCCGGGCGACGATGGCCGCCTCGGAGTGCTCCTCCATCGCCGCCCAGTCGCGGTAGACGATGGTCACCAGCAGATCCCAGTCAGCCCGACCGTCGCCGTGGAAACGCGGGGCGTGGACCGTGATGTCCAGCATCCGACCGGACGCCACCTGCTCACGCAGCACGGGCAGGTGATTGCGTTCGAACAGCTCGACGAACTCGTCGTGATGACCCCATTTGGTTCGATAGAAGTACAGGACCTCGACCGGTCTATCCGTCATCGGCTGGCCTCTCCGCTGGCTCCTGGGACAGCCCGCCCGCCGAACTGCGAGCGTGGACCGTTGCCCTGAGTATGCCGGTTCAGCGGGCGAGGCCTGCTGGCCGCCGGGCCCGCGCGGCAACGAGGTCCAGAACGTGGAGCCCGATGCCCACTGCCACCAGGGCACTCGACCAGATCGGGATCGTCCGTGCGACGCGGGGCGGCAGGAAGATGTCCGACACGGAGCCCCGGTCGGAACCCAGTCGCTCAGCCAACGGCGTCAGCGGGCACACGCCATCGTTGGCCACGAACACGGCAGCCTCGACGGCCACCAGACCAAGCGCGATCGCCACGCTCCGATCACGGCGACGTTGCATGCCACTCACCACGAGCCAGCCGATGGCCGCCAACTCGAGGACGAAGACCGCGGTGTGGACGAGCTTGACCATGGTGGCCAGCGACCGGCGATCGCGCCGCACGCTCACGCCCACCCCGGTCCGCCTCGCAGCCGGGCGTCCCTGTCTCGTGCCGTTGCTGCAACGGCTTGACAAATCGACGACATCGTGCGGCTACAATCAGGCAAGTCACGTTCAGGACGCAAGTGCGGACCCGACAACACCGTCGTCCTCCACCGGTGCGGATCTGAGGAAGGGCAGGCTGAGCGATGCGACGGATCAGTCGACGGGAGTTCCTGGTCGCGGCGGCGGCCGGTGGGACGGCCGGGGTGGCGGCCCTGCTGGCGGCTACCAACCGATCACCCATCGCCCTCCTCGAACCCGTCGATGTCGTCGACCCGCTGGCAGCCTATCCGGATCGCGGTTGGGAGGCGGTCTACCGCGACCAGTACCGCTACGACCGCTCGTTCACCTTCGTCTGCTCGCCCAACGACACCCACTCCTGCCGGCTCCGGGCGGTCGTCCGCAACGGCGTCGTCATGCGCACCGAACAGGCATACGACGTCAGCTCGTACGCGGACCTCTACGGCAACACGGCTACCGCCGCCTGGCATCCGCGCGGCTGTGCCAAGGGCTACCAGGTCCACCGTCGGGTCTACGGCCCGTTCCGCCTCAAGTACCCGCTCATCCGCAAGGGCTGGCGGGAATGGGCCGACGACGGATTCCCGCCGCTCGATGACGAGCTGCGAACGCGCTACCGATTCGATGCCCGCGGATCCGATGAGCTGGTGCGTGCGTCGTGGGACGACGCTCATCGCTACATGGCCAGAGCGCTCGTGGCGATCGCGAGGACCTACAGCGGGGATGAGGGACGTAGGCGTCTCGAGGCAGAGGGCTGTCCGCCCGAGATGCTCGACGCGATGGGTGGGGCAGGCACCCGGACCCTCAAGTTCCGTGGCGGGATGGGCCTGCTCGGCGTCATGGGCAAGTACGGGATGTACCGCTTCGCCAACATGATGGCGCTCCTCGACGACCACGTCCGCGGGATCGGCCACGAGGAAGCCAAGGGTGGCCGACTCTGGTCGAACTACACATGGCACGGCGACCAGGCGCCGGGTATGCCGTTCGTCCACGGCCTCCAGGCGGCCGATGTGGACTTCAACGACCTGCGCTTCTCGAAGCTCACCATCCAGATCGGCAAGAACCTCGTCGAGAACAAGATGGCCGAGTCGCACTTCTTCATCGAGACGATGGAACGCGGCGGGACCATCGTCACCATCACTCCCGAGTACAGCCCGCCGGCGACCAAGGCCGACTACTGGATCCCCATCCGACCAGGCACCGATGCCGCCCTGTTCCTGGGCATCACCAGGCTGATGATCGACCGTGGCCAGTACGACGCCGAGTTCGTCCGCCGCTTCACCGACCTGCCGCTGCTGATCCGGACGGACACGGGCCGTCGCCTTCATGCGGCCGAGATCATCGCCGGCTACCAGCCCGGGCTGCGCGACGATGGCCCATCGTTCGCTCGGCAGGGCCTGACCCGCGCCCAGTACGAGCGCCTCGGTGACTTCGTCGTGCGCGACGAACGCAGCGGCCAGTTCGTGCCGATCACTCGTGACATGGTCGGTGACGCGATGGGCGCGGCCGGCATCACGCCGACCCTCGACTGGATCGGGCGCGCCCGGCTCGTGGACGGCTCGGAAGTCCCCGTGTCCACGGTCTGGTCGGCCTACCTTGTCCACCTGCGCGACTACGACCTCGACGCCACCGCCGAGATGACGGGGTCGCCCAAGTCGCTGATCGAGCGCCTGGCGACCGACATCGCCCGCATCAAGCCCGCGTCGGCGCACATCGGCGAGGGCGTCAACCACTGGTTCCACGCGACCCTTGCCAACCGGGCGATCCACCTTCCGTTCATGCTGACCGGGAACATCGGCAAGCCGGGTGCCGGCGTCTACACGTGGGCCGGCAACTACAAGAGCGCCCTGTTCCAGGGCCACCCCGAGAGTGGTCCCGGGTTCAAGGGCTGGATCGCCGAGGACCCGTTCGAGCCCAACCTGGACGCCGCCGCCTCCGGATCGGACATCTCCGCTCATCTCTACGGCTACGGCGAGGAGCCGGCCTACTGGAACCATGGCGACCGCCCGCTGATCGTCGAGACGCCGCGCGCCGGCCGCAAGGTATTCACCGGGACGAGCCACATGCCGACACCGACCAAGTCGCTGTGGTTCACCAACGTCAACCTGATCAACAACGCGAAGCACCACTACGAGCTGATCCGCAACGTCAACCCGAAGATCGACCTCATCGCCACGACCGATATCGAGATGACCTCATCGGTCGAGTACGCCGACATCGCCTTTCCGGCGACGTCATGGATGGAGTCGGGAACGCACGAGATCACCGCGTCGTGCTCCAACCCGTTCCTCCAGGTCTGGGGCCGCAATCCCGACGGCATCGAGCCGCTCTACGAATCGAAGGACGACGCCCACATCCTCGCCGACCAGGCCAAGGCACTCGCCGGCGAGACCGGCGACAAGCGCTTCGCCGACTACTGGAAGTTCATCCTGGAGGAGCGCGAGGATGTCTACATCCAGCGTCTGCTGGATGCCTCGATCACCACCAACGGCTACCGGATCGACGACATCGTGGCCGGCAAGTACGGCGAGCCCGGCTCGGCGCTGATGCTGTTCAAGACCTACCCGCGCATCCCGTTCTGGGAGCAGATCAGTGAGAGCATCCCGTTCTTCACCGCGACCGGTCGGCTGGACAGCTACTGCGACATCCCG
>CAYNGM010000265.1:0-3658 GCA_964396565.1 uncultured Anaerolineaceae bacterium
CTTGACGTCGAGCGTGATTCGGATGTCCCGATCTCGACCCAGATCTACTGGCAGTTGACCTACCAGATCGACTCAGGCCGGCTGCTACCTGGTGCCCGTCTGCCTCCGGTCCGGGAGCTCGGTGCAGCACTGAGAGTGAACCCCAACACCATCCGGGCGGTCTATCGACGTTTGGCCGATGTCGGCTACGTCACCAGTCGCCACGGTGCAGGGACGCATGTCGCCGATCGCCCACCGCAGCGTCGCGGTGCCGAGGCCCTCTCGGGGATCGTCGCCGAGATGCTGCGACGTGCGGCGCAGGCGGGCTTCACGGCGGACGAGGTCGCGTCGGCGACGTTTGCTGCGGCCACTGAGCGCAAACGTCCGGGGCCAGTCGTCCATGTCCTGTTCGCCGAATGCACCAGCGCCGACGCCGGCTACGACGCCGAGCGACTGGTCGATGCGTTCCCGGGCCTGGTCGAGGTCGAGGGGACGCTCATCGATGACATGCCGGACCGCCTGGATCGATTCCACTACGACCTGATCGCCACGACCACGTTCCACGCCGACGAGTGCCAGGTTCTCGCGGCTGGGCGACTTCCGGTCGTGGCCATGCTCGTCGGACCTGGCTACCTGGAGCTGGTCCACGAGATCGCCGGGTTGCCCGCGGGATCACGGGTCGGCCTGCTGTGTGCGAACGAACGCGGTGCCGAGAACATGCGCGAGACGCTGCAGCTGTCCGGTGCCGCCGGGATCGAGATCGTGCCGGCGTTGATCGGCGATCCGGATGCGCTCGCGGTCGTTGACAAGACTGCCGATCTCGTGCTGTTGTCGCGCGAGGCGCTGGCCGCCGGTCTTGATCGAAAGCTGTCGCGGCCAGGGCGGATCCGGCCGTGGTCGTACGAGTTCGATCCGGCCGGGCTCGAACTGCTGCGACGCGCGGTGGACCACGTGATCGACACCCGTCCGCCGGACTGACGGGGCGCGACCTCGTCCGATTGGCGAGGCACCGACCCGCGTGCCAGACTGCGCCGATGCATGGCGCTCCCGTCGGTGACCGCGATCACGACCGCGACCACGACTGCGACTGCGAGTGCGATCACGATCGCGACAGAGACTTCCATGTCCGTCGGACCGCACGCGAGCGCTATGCGATCGATGACGGCCTGATCGGCATCCGCGGCGATCTGCTCTTCACCGACGTCGGCGGGATGCGCAGGCTCGCCGCGCGGATGAACGCCGAGCGACCGATCGCGTCGGCAGGCGTGCTGGCCGGGGAGATCGCCGCTCTCGGGCTGCTCCACGAAGTCGGCCACCTGCTCATCGAACGCTACGAGTCGGGTCTGCGCCCCGGCGCGATGCGGATCGCTCTGGCCGAGACGGAACGCCGTCTTGGACCTGATGCGGGTCGCCTGCTCCAGCGGTTCGCCGAGGAGTACCCCGGGCGTGGGCCACGGTTGGAACCGCCGGTCGAGCGACTCGAGGAGCTGCTCCTCACCCGACTATCCAACGAGAACCCGGCACTGGGGCCGCTGCACGAGCTCGTCGATGACCGAGTCCTCGCCGATACCACCCGTTACGGCGAGGCGATCGCCGGGCTCGAGGCGGTCTTCGCCGGCCAGGACGAACTCATCGCCGGCGGCGGCTCGCTCATCGAGCTACTGCGAGCCCCGTCCCGCGCCGCACCGACATCGCTGCTGGGTCAGCTGCGCTATGTCCGCGAACACTGGTCCGGCCTGCTCGGCGACGCGGTGGCGGGACTCCTGCTTCGTCTCGACATCGCGATCGGCGTGCTGGCCGAGGAGGAGCGCGGTCTCCATCTCCGGTTCGGTGGCGGGGATGGCCCAGGCGACGAGGCGCACCCGCCGTCGTTCGCGGGCGCCGCCGATGAGCCTGAGGCGTTCTCGATCGACTCCGCCTGGATGCCCCGACTCGTGATCATCGCCAAGAGCACCTATGTCTGGCTGGACCAGCTGTCGCGGCGCCATGGGCGTGACATCAGGACCCTCGATGCCATCCCGGACGAGGAACTCGACCAGCTCGCGCGGTGGGGGATCACCGGTCTGTGGCTGATCGGGCTGTGGCAGCGCTCCGTCGCGTCGGAGCGGATCAAGCGGATGCGCGGCAACACGGAAGCAGTGGCCAGCGCCTACTCACTCGACGACTATCGGATCGCCGAAGATCTCGGCGGCGAGGCCGCCCTCGCGGCACTGCGCGAGCGCGCCTGGGCCCGCGGCATCCGGCTGGCCAGCGACATGGTGCCCAATCACATGGGCATCGACAGCCGCTGGGTCATCGAGCACCCCGAGTGGTTCCTGTCGCTCCCCGAGCCGCCCTACCCCGCCTACACCTACAGCGGCGCGGATCTTTCGACCGACGACCGGGTCGGGGTCGTCCTCGAGGACCATTACTGGACCGACTCGGATGCGGCCGTCACCTTCAAGCGGTTCGACCGCTGGGGCGGCGAGGACCGCTACATCTATCACGGCAACGATGGGACGAGCTTCCCGTGGAATGACACCGCCCAGCTCGACTTCCTGAACCCGGTCGTTCGCGAGCAGGTCATCCGGACGATCATCGACGTCGCACGCCGGTTCCCGGTGATCCGCTTCGATGCCGCGATGGTCCTCGCTCGCCGGCACGTGCAACGGCTGTGGTGGCCTCTCCCAGGGGCGTCGGACGGCATCCCGTCCCGTGCCCAGCACGCCCTGACCCAAGCGGAGTTCGATGCCCGGATGCCGGCCGAGTTCTGGCGCGAGGTCGTGGACCGGGTCGCCGCCGAGGCGCCCGACACGCTTCTGCTGGCCGAGGCGTTCTGGATGCTCGAGGGCTACTTCGTCCGGACCCTGGGCATGCATCGCGTCTACAACAGCGCCTTCATGCACATGCTCCGTGACGAGAACGGGGCGGGCTACCGGCAGCTCATAAGGGACACCCTGGAGTTCGACCCGGAGATCCTCAAGCGCTACGTCAACTTCATGAACAACCCCGACGAGAAGACCGCCCTCGAGCAGTTCGGGAAAGGCGACAAGTACTTCGGGGTGGCGATGGTCATGGCGACCATGCCGGGTCTGCCGATGCTCGGCCACGGCCAGGTGGAGGGCTTCAGCGAGAAGTACGGGATGGAGTTCCGGAGGGCGACGCTCGACGAGCGACCGGACCCCTGGCTCATCGAGCGCCACGAACGCGAGATCTTCCCGCTCCTTCATCGACGCGCCTGGTTCGCCGAGGCGACTGACTTCCTGCTGTTCGACCTGCATACGGCCGATGGTGCGTTCGATGAGCACGTCATCGCGTACTCGAACGGCGCCGGGCCGACCCGCTCGCTGGTCATCTATCACGACCGTTTCGGGTCCACCACCGGCACGATCCGCGAGTCTTCGCCGTTCGCGGTCAAGGCGGCCGGCGGTGGCAAGCGCCTCGTCCGGCGGACGCTCGCCGAGGGCCTGGGACTGCCGCGCGAGGCGGCTGCCTTCGTGACGTTCCGCGACGCGCGGACCGGCCTCGAGTACCTGCGCTCGAGCCTGGAGCTCCACGAGCGCGGCCTGTGGCTCGCTCTCGACGCCTACCAGGGCCACGTCTTCTGGGAGTTCCGCGAGGTCCGTGATGGTCTCGCCGGGCAGTGGCGCCGACTCGCCGAGCGCCTGGGTGGTCGCGGTGTCCCATCGCTTGAGGACGC
>CAYNGM010000266.1:0-3637 GCA_964396565.1 uncultured Anaerolineaceae bacterium
GATCCTTCGTTCGTCCGTAGGCTCATGGGGTGGGAATCACGAGGCACCCGGGCCTGCGCCCGGGCCCCATGCCCGGTGACCCCGCACGTACGGTCCGGCGGCCCCCCGCACGCACGGTCCGGCGGCCCCCCGCACGCACGGTCCGAGTCGGACCTCTGCTACGCTCAGCCGACCGGACAGCCGACCCAGCCGGAAGTGGCGGGCGCGCGCTACGCAACGCACCCGCACGGGGCGACTGACCAGCCGCACACGACCGGCCGCACATGACCCACCGCACATGACCCGCCGCCATGACCCGAGGACCAGCCCGCACATGACCCAGCCCGCCACCGACCCCCAGGTCGATCCCCAGTCGCCAGCAGAACCAGCCGCCACACCACGAACGATCGTCGACAAGATCTGGGCAGACCACGTCGTCAGCCAGGACCCGGGCGCACCCGCCGTCCTGGCCATCGACCTCCACCTCATCCACGAGGTCACCTCACCCCAGGCATTCACCGGTCTTCGCGAGCGGGGGCTGAGCGTTCGGCGGCCGTCACAGACCGTCGCGACGGCCGACCACTCGATCCCCACGACTCCTCGTGGGCTGCCGATGCTGGACATGATGGCCGCAGCCCAGATCGCCCAGCTCGAGCAGAACTGCACCGAGTACGGCATCCCGCTCCACGGCATCGGCTCACCCGATCAGGGCATCGTCCACGTAATCGGTCCGCAGCTTGGCCTGACCCAGCCCGGCATGACTATCGTCTGCGGTGATTCCCACACGAGCACCCACGGTGCGTTCGGAGCGCTTGCGTTCGGCATCGGGACCAGCGAAGTCGAGATGGTCCTGGCCACCCAGACCCTGCTCCAGCGCGACCCGAAGACCTACGAGGTGCGGGTCGATGGTCGCCTCGCCCCCGGCGTCAGCAGCAAGGACATCATCCTTGCCCTTATCGCCCGCATCGGCGTGGGTGGCGGCACCGGTCACGTCTTCGAGTACCGCGGCGAGGCCATCCGCGCGCTGACCATGGAGCAGCGTATGACCATCTGCAACATGAGCATCGAGGGCGGTGCGCGGGCCGGGCTGATCGCCCCGGACGACACGACCTTCGAGTACGTCCACGGACGCCCGCACGCCCCACACGGTGCCGACTGGGATGCCGCGGTCGCTCGTTGGCGGACACTGCCGACCGACGACGGCGCTTCATTCGACAAGTCGATCACGATCGATGCAAACACCCTCGAGCCGATGGTCACCTACGGCACGAACCCCGGGATGGGCATCCCGATCACGGCGCACGTCCCCTCCCCCGACGACGAGACCGACCCGGCGGCACGGCGCGCCCTGGAGCGGGCGCTCGAGTACATGGACCTGCGTCCGGGGCAGCCGATCCTCGGCCAGAAGGTGGACGTCGTGTTCGTAGGGTCGTGCACCAACGGCCGGATCAGCGATCTGCGGCTGGCGGCGGCGGCCCTCAAGGATCGACGCGTGGCCGACGGCGTCAAGCTGATGGTTACCCCCGGCAGCGACGAAGTGAAGCGCGAGGCCGAACGCGAGGGGCTGGCCGAGATCTTCAAGGCGGCCGGAGCCGACTGGCGCGAGTCGGGCTGCTCGATGTGCATCGCCATGAACGGCGATCAACTGCAGCCCGGGCAATACGCCGTAAGTACCAGCAACCGAAACTTCGAGGGTCGCCAGGGCAAGGGCGGCCGGACGTTCCTCGCCTCGCCGCTGACTGCCGCAGCATCGGCCATCAACGGTGTCGTCAGCGATCCCCGGACGCTGCCGGGGATCGAGACCCTCGCAGCCGTGGGAGGGCGCTGACCGATGGCTGAGCCATACCGGATGTTCACAAGCAAGGTCGTCCCGCTGGCCGCCGAGAACGTCGACACCGACCAGATCGTCCCGGCCCGCTACCTCAAGGTCACCGACAAGGCCGGACTGGCCGAGGCGCTCTTCCGCGACTGGCGGTTCGAGGAGGATGGGACGCTCAAGGATCCGCCATTCATCCTGGACCGCCCGGGGATGGCCGGGCGAGCGATCCTGCTGGTGGGCGACAACTTCGGGGCCGGCTCGTCGCGCGAACACGCGCCGTGGGCCCTCACGTCATGGGGTGTGCGGGCGATCCTCTCGACCGGCTTCGCCGACATCTTCCGCAACAACAGCCTCAAGAACGGGCTGTTGCCGATCGTCGTGGACCCCGCGACACATCGGCGTCTGTGGGAGATCATCGAGCGCGACCCCGATGCCGAGTTGACCGTGGACCTCGCCGAGGAGGGTGTCCTGCTGCCGGACGGCTCGACCATCGACTTCTCGATCGATCCATTCGCCAAGCACATGCTCCTGGCCGGGACGGACGAGCTCGGCTACCTGCTCTCGAAGGAGCCTGCCATCGCCGCGTGGGAGAGCAGGAATCCGCCGAGGATCGACACGCTGGTCCGTACCGCCTGAGCCGGCACCCTTCGGCGCTCGGCGCTCGGCGCTCGGCGCTCGGCGCTCGGCGCTCGGCGCTCGGCGCTAGGCGCTAGGCGCTCGGTATCGGAACTGCCCAGTGGCCGGCGCAGGGGCCGTGGACCTGGGAGTCGCCGCCCCCTCGCTCCAAGTCCCGCGAGGCGCGCCGCGGGCCCATTCCGTCGGCGTGTGCCACCCTACCGCGCGTGAACCCGTTCGACGTGATCGCGGCGCTGCTTGTCGGCCTGGCCGTGATCCTGGGCTTTCGCTCGGGTGCCCTGCCCCAGGTCGGGGGCCTGCTCGGGGCGATCGGCGGCGCCGCCATCGCCATCCTCGTCCTCCCGGCGCTCGCCGATCCGCTGGCTGAGGTCGACGCGACCATCCGGCCCTTCCTCGTGCTGGCCGGCCTGCTCGCGGCGATCGGCATCGGGGAGTCGATCGGATCGTCGATCGGACGCCGCGTCGCGGTCGCACTCGGGACCGGCGTGCTGGGCGCCGCCGACCGGGTCGGGGGAGCGTTCGTCGGTGCCGCCCAGGCCCTGCTCATCATCTGGCTGGCCGGCGGTCTGCTCGCCATCGGCCCCGTGCCCAGGTTGACCGAGGCAGCCCAGACCTCGAGCGCTATCCGCGGTCTGAATGCCGTCCTGCCGCCCCCGACCGAGATCGCCGCCGACCTTGGGGACCTGCTGGATGCGTCGGGCCTGCCCCAGGTGTTCGTCGGCTTCGAGCCCCTGCCGCGACCGCCGGTGGACAGGCCTTCCGACGCGACCACTCAGCGCATCGCCGCCGCGGCCGAGGCGAGCACGCTTCGGGTCACCGCCGAGACCTGCGACCTGGCCACGTCCGGGACGGGCATCCTGATCGCCGACCGCTACGTCGTGACCAATGCCCACGTGGTGGCCGGTTCGGAGCGCGGCGGCGTCCGGGTCACGACCGCGGATGGGACCGTGGCCGATGCCGTGGTCGTCCTGTTCGACCCGGACCTTGACGTGGCGCTCCTCCATACCGACAGGATCGACGCGCGACCGCTGCGCTTCGCGGTGAGGGACCCGTCGCGGGGCGACCTCGGTGCGGCACTCGGCTATCCGGGTGGTGGCGCCCTGACCATCGTCCCGGCCGCAGTGACGGGGCGCTATGCCGCGACCGGCCGTGACATCTATGGCCGCGATGCGATCCGCCGCGAGATCCTGGAGTTGCGGGCGA
>CAYNGM010000267.1:0-3618 GCA_964396565.1 uncultured Anaerolineaceae bacterium
TGCTGACGACCGGTCCGGCAGCCATCCTTGGTCGTCGCTCGCGTCGGACCGCCGAAGGCGCGCGTCCTGGACTCGTCGTCGGGGCCCCGGCCGACCTCGTCGTATTCGACCGTGGGGAAGACTGGACCGTCGCCAGGGAGGACCTCCTGTCACGTGGCAAGAACACGCCGCTGCTTGGGATGGCGTTGCCGGGTCGTGTGCTCCTGACCCTGGCCGCTGGACGCGTCGCGTATGAGGCGCGGACAGCCTGACGAAGCGACGACCGACGAAGCCGTCGGCGGCTAGGCGCGACGACCGGTCTGGAGATGGCGCTCAGCCAGCGAGCGGGCGCGACCAAGTTCACCATCCCCGTCGGGTGCCGACCAGCCGAGTGCCAGCCGCATCGGCGGGTCGGCCGCTCTGAGCCACGGGTCGCATGCGTCCACGGCGCGCGCGGCGAAGCGCCCGGCACCGATCGCATCAGACTCACGCAGGAGGATCCCGAAGCGTCCGGGCCCGATCAGGCCGATGCGGTCCGATGCCCGTGCCGCACGCAACAGGGTCGCGCCACAGGCCGGCATCGTCCGTTCGATGGCCGCGGAGCTCGGTGGCGGCTCGTCCGGGTCGAGTCCGCGCAGTTCACCGATCAGGATCGCATGGACGTGCCCATAGCGGCGCTGTCGAACGGCCTCGTCGTGAGTCAGCCGTTCCCACTCCGTTGCGCCAAGCAGCCCGAGCCATAGTCCGCGGTCACGCTTGCGGTCGGCTCGAGGATCCGCTCGCCCCCGAGTGGCGCGCCCGCGTTCGGTCGGCCTGCGGTTCTGGGCGTCCGTCGCCTCGCGCGCCTGGATGCCTCGGACGAGCGACTCGACCGTAGCGGCGCTCGGCTCGCTCGCGAGGGGATCGCGCGACCGAGGCTCGCCCGTCATTGCGTGCCGCGTACCGACCGGGATACGAGCGATCGCCAGCCACTCCTCGGCTCGGCTTCGCCCTGGGTGACCGGTGGCTCCTCGACGGACATGGCGAGGAGTTCGAGGGCGAACTCGCGGTAGTCGGTGCTGCCGACTCCACCCGGCGCGAACCCGGTTATCGCCTGCTGGGCGTCCGCCGCCTCGGCCAGCTTGATGCTCTCGCGGATCCTGGACCTGGCGATCAGGGCCGGGTAGTCGGCGGCGAGCGCCTCGACGACCGCCCGCGCATGGACGGTCCGGGTCACCCGACACGGGAGCATCCGGATGGTCCGAAGCTCCGGGTTGAGCCCCTGGACCGAGGGCAGCTCCTCCATGATCGCGTCCGCGCCCGACAGCGCCATGGCGTGTGCTTCGACCGGGATGACGAGCTCGGTCACCCCCATCAGGACGCCGATCGTGAGGTACGAGAGCGAGGGTGGGCAGTCGATCAGCACGAACGACCAGCGTGACGGCAGCCGACGGATCGAACGCGAGATCCCGAGGCTCAGCTCGCCCTGGAGTGTCCGCTCGGCGGTGACGAGCCAATCGGCTGCAGGGACGATATCCACGCCCGGGACGTCCGAGGCGACGGCGAGCCGGGCGAGGTCGAAGGTCCTGGTGAACACCTCGTTCATGGCGCGATCCTCGCCGCGCCGGGCGAGCCAGTCGGATGCACTGCCCTGGGGGTCCATGTCGACGAGCAGGACGCGCGGGACGGTCTCGGCGAGCGCGGCAGCCGTGTTGACCGCCGTCGTCGTCTTGCCGGAGCCGCCCTTGCGGTTGATGACCGCGACCGTTCGCAACGCACACCCTCTGGGTCCGTGACAGTGGACCTCGGAGTGCACGGCCTCACCGCGGCGCGCTCCTGTGCTGATCGTACCCGACCGGCGCCGTGGTGTGGGACATCGACCTGCGATCGACTTCGACGCGAGTAGGCTGGGGCGATGTCGAGCCGCGTCATCCCCGTCCTCGATCGCGACTACGAGCGCCGATCGCTGTGGAGCGCGACCATGCCGGCACTCCCCGACCGGGCTGGACGCCCGCTCCCGGATACTTCGGACGTGGTGGTCATCGGTGGCGGCTACGCTGGGATCGATGCGGCCCGCGAGCTTGCTCGGCGCGGTGTCGCCGTGACACTCCTCGAGGCACACACCCTTGGCTGGGGGGCATCGACGCGCAACGGTGGGATCGTCCACGCCGGCTACAAGTGGAGCGCCGACCAGCTGGTCGAGCGCTACGGCGCCGACACGGCTGGGGCCCTACATGAGGAGACGCTCGCGTCGTACGACCTCGTCAAGCGACTGATCGCCGATGAGGCGATCGACTGCGAGTTCCGCGAGGTCGGTCACGTGGAGTTGGCGTACGCGCCTGCTCATGTCGCCGACCTCGAACACGCGCGGGACGGGCTGACTGCCCGAGGCGTGGCGGCGCGGGTCCTGCCTCGTGAACGGATCCGCGAGGAGATCGGAACGGACGCCTACTACGGTGCGCTCGTGGTCGAGGGCAGCGGCCTGCTGCATCCGGGCAAGTACTTCGCGGGGTTGGCGGCGGCAGCAGATCGGGCCGGCGCGGATCTGCATGAAGGGGTGCGCGCCAACTCGATACGGCGCCAGGCGGACAGACGGTTCGTGGTCGAGACGAGTCGCGGGGCGATCATCGCGCGAGACGTCTTCGTCGCCACCAACGGCTACACGGATGGTGTGGCTCCGGGCCTGCGCCGCCGAGTGATGGGCATCGGGTCGTTCATCATCGCCACGGAGCCTCTCCCGGAGGGCCTCGTGGCCGAGATCAGCCCCAATGGACGTGCCTTCTTCGACACCAAGAACTTCCTCTACTACTGGCACGTGTCGGCCGACCGTCGGATGGTCTTCGGCGGGAGGGCCTCGTTCCTGCCGACCTCGATCGACCGCACCGCAGCCATCCTGTGGCGGGGCCTGATGGAGGTCCATCCGCAACTCGCCGGGTACCGGGTCGAGTACGCCTGGGGTGGGCAGGTCGGGTTCACATTCGACCGGATGCCGCATGTCGGCCGGACGCGTGATGGGGTCGCCTATGCGATCGGCTGCTGCGGGACCGGGATCGCGCTGATGACGTACCTCGGCACCAGGGTCGGGGCGTGGCTGGCCGGCGGCGGTGAGGCACCCGCCCTGGGCCGCCTGTCGTTCCCGCTCGTCCCTGCGCCCTACGAGGGTCGTCCGTGGTTCCTGCCGATCGCCGGAGAGTGGTTCCGGCTGCAGGACAGGCTGGCCGCGCGGTCGCGACCTCGTTCCTGAGCATAGTCACGCAGCGGACGGCCGAGCGGTCGACCGAAGGCTGGTCGGTCAGCGGTCTCGTGCGAGGCGACGCAGGGTATCGAGCAGTCGATCGATATCCGACTCGGTGGTCAGGTAGTTGACGATCCCGGCACGCAACCAGGTCGCGCCACGCAGCCTGGTCGTCGTCAGCCAGCCGTCGCCCGATACCTCGAGCCCCTTCTGGAGCGCGTCCTGATGCTCGTCCAGTACGCCGGGCGGTAACGCCGACGCGGCATCCTTACCCCCTGGCAGGTGACGGAAGCACACGACGCTCAGGTCGGGGACCGCGGGCAGCGCCTCGAAGTCGTCGGACTCGGCACAGCGGTTCGCCAGGTACGCTGCGAGGTCGTCGTTGGCCTCGATGAGATGACCGAACCCGCTGGTTCCCAGGTGCT
>CAYNGM010000268.1:0-3609 GCA_964396565.1 uncultured Anaerolineaceae bacterium
GAGCCACCTGCGCGCGACGACGACGCTCGTCGCACCACATCTGGCCCCGACGGCGGATCGGCTGTCGGCCACGAAGGGTCTCGAGCGCGAGACGCTCCTGCGCATGAGCCAGGTCATCGAGGCCGCCGGTGGCGCAGATGCCGGCAGGGTCGCGGCGTTGTCCGGACCGAACCTCGCCGCCGAGGTCGCCCGCAACCTGCCCACATCCGCCGTGGTCGCCTCACCCGATGTCGAGCTGGCGCAACGGATCATCGCAAGGCTCGGTCGTCGGAGGTTCCGACTCTACGTGAACGAGGACGTGCTCGGGGTCGAGCTGGCGGGGGCGCTCAAGAACGTCGTGGCGATCGCCGCCGGCGCGGCCGATGGCCTAGGCTTCGGCGACAACGGCAAGGCCGGTCTGCTGACCCGGGGCCTCGCCGAGATGATGCGTCTTGGGATCGCCGCTGGTGCGAACGCCCTGACTTTCGCGGGTCTGGCCGGGATCGGCGATCTCATCGCTACCTGCGGCTCGCGGCTGTCGCGGAACCACCAACTCGGCGAGCAACTGGCGGCGGGCCGGTCCTGGGCGGAGCTCGAGGGGACACTTACGGGAACGGCAGAGGGGGCATACACGGTGCGTTCCGCGCTGGCCCTGGCGGACCGCTACGGCGTCGAGATGCCGATCGCTCGCGAGGTGGAACGCGCGCTCTTCGAGGGCAAGCCGGTCAAGCGCTGCCTGGTCGACCTGTTGTCGCGCGAGTCGAAGGATGAGCTGGTCGATGCGGATGCCTGGCTCGCCCGGCTTGGGATGCAGTCGGAGCCTCGCGGCTGACGGCTCGGCCGATCGACCGCTCGAGTCGGCGTGGCGATCGAGCCGACACGGACCGGGCGGGCCGACACGAGCCAGCCGGGCTCGACACGGACCGGGCGGGCTCGACATGGGACCGCCGGACCGACACGGACCGGGCGGGCTCGACTTCCCACCCCACGGGCGTACGGAAGAACGAACGGGCGAACATGTCCGTCAGGGCTCATGGGATGCTCGTTCATTCGCTGGGTGTGCCATGGGACGAGCCGTACAGCGGAGGAAGGTACCGTTGACCTGCACCTCGCCAGATGCCCATCCGATCGTTCGTCCGTAGGACCACCCCGTGGGAATCCGCGTCGTCCGCGGAGCCGCCACGGGCGATCGGGGCGCCGGCCCGGTATGGATATGCCGCGATCGGAGCCGCCCTCGGGATCGCCGACTCCTCAGGGGCCCGTGCTAGACTGACCCGCCGTCGGGGCGTGGCGCAGTCTGGTAGCGCACCAGTCTGGGGGACTGGTGGTCGTGGGTTCAAATCCCGCCGCCCCGACCCTCCACCATCCGCGATTCGCCCAGGATCGGCATCTCTGGCGCTGGTTCGTCCACCTATGATGGACGCGAACCCATCCCACGCCGCTCGGGAGAGTCCGTGTCACCGTCTGATGATCGTCAGCCTTCCTCATCCGGATCGCCCGAACCCGATGAAGGCGACCAACCGACGATGATGTGGACGCCTCCCGAAGGGGCCCGTCCGACCAGTGCGGAGGGATCAGGGGACGGCACCCCGAGTCAGCCAGCGACCCCCATGGACACCAGCTTTGCCGGCGAATCCGGGGAGCCCGTCGGCTGGCCGGCGACGGGTGTGGACACCAGCCAACCCGAGCCGGCCGCCAGTGCGTCGGAGCAGGGCGGACCCGCGCCGGCCCCAGAACCGCCACCCACGGCCGAGCCGTTCGTCGCCGCTCCGGCCGCACCGCAGGCTCCGCGCAACCCCATCCTGTCGGTGTCGCCGACCCCACCGCCGGCCACCGGCTCGGGCTGGGCCGTCACGGCGCCAGCGGTCGGTCTCCGGGAGATCGCACCGGGTCTCAGCTTCTCCGGCACGGGTGCCCGATTCGCCGCTCTGCTCGTGGACCTGATCATCGTCGGTATCGCCGGGTCGCTGCTCACATCGGCACTCGGGTTACGCGCCGGACTGGTCCCCGACAGCACATACGCGTTCATCGATGGTGTGATCTCGACGTTGATCAGCGCGCTCTACTTCGTCGGCTTCTGGAGCGGCGGCCGCCGGGCCACACCCGGACAGATGCTGTTCAACATCCAGGTGGGTCATGCCTTCGATGGGGCGGGCTTGGACATCGGAGGGGCGGCGCGACGGTGGCTCGGGTTCGGGTTCTTCCTGAGCCTGTTCAGCGTGACGACGGCGGCGTCTGGCGTGGTCGGACTCGTCCAGTTCGTCTGGTGGCTGGTCTTGCTGATCACCACGATCTCCAGCCCGACCAAGCAGGGCATGCACGACCGTTTCGCCGAGACGGCGGTCGTCCGTCCGACAGCCGCGGGTAACGGCCTGGTGACCGCGTGCCTCGTGGTCGCGATCCTCCTGCTCGTGCTCTCCATCGCCTCGATCGTCGCGCTGATCTTCCTTGGCGGTCAGATCAGCAGCATCCTCGTCGAGAGCGGAACCACCTGAGCCGGTGACGGCGACCGATCCCGAGCGCCGAACGTCTCCGCCCGCCGCGGCAAGCCCTGACCTCGGCGACATGTCACCGGCCGAGTTCCGGGCAGCCGCCCACGCGGTCGCCGACCTGATGGCTGACTATCTGGAACACGTCGCCGCGACCCCGGTGCTGCCGAGCATCGAGCCGGGCTCGCTGCGTGCGCTCTTCCCGGCGACCGCACCCGAGACACCCGAACCCCTGGATGCGATCCTCGCCGACTACCAGGCACTTGTAGAGCCGAACGTCACCGCGTGGCAGCACCCCGGCTTCTTCGCCTACTTCGCGACTACGGCCTCGGGCCCGGGCATCCTCGGCGAGATGCTCACGGCCGTCCTTGGCCAGAACCCGTTCCTGTGGCGGACGTCGCCGATCGGCACCGAACTCGAGGAGGTCGTTGTCAGCTGGCTCCGCCAGGGTCTTGGGCTTCCCGACCTCTTCGACGGCTTCCTGACCGACACTGCCTCTACCTCGTCGCTCATCGCGCTGGCCGGCGCCCGCCAGGCGACCGGCATCGACGCCGCGTCAAGTGGTCTCGCCGGTCGTCCGGACGTGGCCGCGTTGCGCGTCTACGCGTCGGCGGAGGCCCATTCCTCGATCGAGAAGGCATGCATGACCCTTGGCTTCGGTCGGACGGCGCTCGTCAGGATCCCCACGGACGATCGTTTCGAGCTACGCGTCGATGCCCTGGAAGCCGCGATCACCAACGACCGCGCCGCCGGCCACCGACCGATGGCCATCGTGGGGACTATCGGGACCACCTCGACGACGTCAGTCGATCCGGTCGATGCGCTCGCGACCGTCGCCGCACGCGAGGGCATGTGGCTCCACGTCGATGCGGCCTACGCCGGACCGGTCGCGCTCATCCCCGAGCGGCGTGGGCAGTTCCGTGGCTGGGAGAGCGCGGATTCGATCGTCGTCAATCCGCACAAGTGGCTGTTCACGCCGCTCGACGCGTCGCTCCTGCTCAGCCGGCGTCTGCCGGTGATCAGGGACGCCTTCAGCCTCGTTCCGGAGTACCTGCGGACGCTCGACCAGGTGGCGCCCGTCCACGACGTCAGCGAGTACACACCGCAGCTCGGTCGTCGGTTCCGTGCGCTGAAGCTCTGG
>CAYNGM010000269.1:0-3607 GCA_964396565.1 uncultured Anaerolineaceae bacterium
GTGCCGTTGGCGTTGGCGAGTGCCGTCGCCGACGGGATGAGCCAGGCCTGTTTGAGGTTGGTCTCGGGAAACGGGATACCGCGTCTGGCCCACAGGCCGCGCAGCCACTCCTCGAGTGATGCATCCACGGAATACGACTCGCCGCACGCCGCGGCGATCGCCTCGCGGGTCAGATCGTCCGGTGTCGGGCCGAGACCGCCGGTCGAGAGGATGATGTCGACCTCGGACAGCCCCCTCGCAAACGCCTCAGCGACGTCATCGAGTCGATCGCGCAGAGCGGTGATCCTGACGACCTCGACACCGGCCTCGGTGAGGGACCTGGCCAGTTCGCCGGCGTTGGTGTCGCGCGTGTCGCCGACGGTCAGCTCGGATCCGATGCTCAGGATCTGGGCGTGAAGTAGTTGGCGCGTTGCGGGCTCCGGGGGCTTCGCCATGGAGCGCCAAGCGTAGCGCCGTTGATGACCTTCGCGCGTCGAGGCCCTCGATGGCGCTGCTATCATCGACCTTCGGTCCCACGGCGAGCCCAGTCCGTCGTGTCCGATCACCCGTACGGAGTTCGACCGCTGGACCAGACCAACCCCGCACCGGGTCAGACGCCGCCGCGACGGCCGCTGGGTCTGCGCGCCCAGTTAATGGCGACCAGGGACGCCGCGTTGCGGCTTGGCCTCGCACATGTCGAGCTGGCCAAGTCCGAGTTCAGCGCCATCGGCAACGAGCTCGCCCGGGCGGCTGCGGCGATCGGCGTGGCCATCGCGGTCGTCATCTTCGCGATCTTCCTGGTCGTCATCGGGACGGCGCTGTTCACTTCTGAGTGGCTGCTCGGCTCGATGGGCTGGGGCGTCGTCCACGGTGCGTTGCTGTTCACCGGCATCGCCGTGGCGGCGACGCTCGCGGTCCTGGGCGTCGGCGCGCGGCGGATCATGGGCGCGCTCGTCGTGGCCTTCATCGTCGGTGTCGTGGTGTCGCTGCTGTTCGGCCTCGACGTCCCGAACCGGATCTACACGGCGATCGGCGATGCGGCCCTGCCGGGGATCGAACCGGGTGTCCGTCCACTGGTGGTCGGGCTGGTCGTCTGGGTGCTGATCGGTCTGGCCCTCGGCATCGTGACGGCATTCAGGCTCAAGACCGCTGGGTCGCGCTTCGGCGCCATCCTCGGCTTCGCCCTGGTCGGCGCGGCGTTCGGGGCGTTCAGCGCGATCACTTTCTCCGTCCAGGTCGGGATCGGGCTCGGCACGACCTTCGGATACGCCACCTGGATCGCCCTGATGGCTATCGACGTCGCGCGGACCGGCGTCGATATCGAGGCACTCAAGGCCCGCTTCTATCCCGTGCGTACCATCGAGACCAGCAAGGAGACGCTCGAGTGGCTACAGAGCAAGATGCCGCCCGGGATCGGGTCCTAGCCGCCCGCGCCGAACTCGGGGAGCAGTTCCAGCTGCTCGAGGCGTCGACGCGCGCCACCCTCGATATCCCGGCGCGCGTGAGGCGCAGCCCAGCCAAGGCGGCGGCGATCGCCGGTGGTCTCGGCTTCCTCGCCCTCAAGGGTCCGCAGCGGACCTTCGGATTGGCGCGCCGCATCGTCCGTGGTCCGAATGCCGCACTGCCCACGAGCATGCTGCCGGACGAGATCGACCGAACGCTGCGCTCCCTGGGCGACGATGGCGACCGCGTGCGGGGCGCGATCGAGCGCGACTTCGCCGCCTATGCCCGGAAGGCGGAGAAGGGCCGCCGTCAGCTGCGCACCCTCGTCCTGCTGTCGGTGGCGCGCCCGCTGATGGCCGCCACTGCGAGGGCTGCCGCCAAGGCGTTCTTCACGCCGGATGAGACGACCTTCGACGAACGTCTCGGAAGGGTTCGCGACCGCGCCAAGGGGCGAGGTGCCGAGCGAGCGCCGACTGGCGTGGACGAAACGACGACCGGATCACATCCAGGCGAGACCTCGACCGCTACGTAAGAGTCCGCGCCCGAACACACATCGTTGTGCCCTGGGAAGGCGCCCGGGGAAGGCGCCCGGGGATAGACTGCCCGACACGGGCGAGTGGCGGAATGGCAGACGCGCCGGCCTTAGGAGCCGGTGTCCCGTGAGGGACGTGGAGGTTCGACCCCTCTCTCGCCTACCAGTCCATGGATCACTAAATGGGCGTTCCCCCGGGGAGGGGCGGAGCCATGGTTGGCGGATCGTGACACGAACATCCGCCGTGCCGGCCCAGACGCCTGATCGCGCACCAGGTGCGGTCGCATAGCCGGTGCTCGCGCGCCCGTCGCTGACCGAAGATGGACGCCCGACCTCCCGTGCAAACATGTGTCATCTGGGACCAGATGTTTCCTGCTATCATTTGTCGCATGACATCAAAACTTCGGTCACCACGTGATGACGCATCAGCCTCACTCGAACGACTGTTGATGGGCGCCATCGGCGTCACCGCGAAGGCCCTCGCCCAGACCCCCGAGGCCGCAGAACTCACGTTCGTTCAGTGGCGCGCACTCGTCGTGGTCGAGTCGGCCGGGCACATGCGCATCGGTGAGCTCGCAACAAGACTGGGAGTCGCCGTCCCCTCCGCCAGCCGTCTAGCCCGCCGACTTGAGCGGCATGGCCTGGTGACCACAGAGCGTGACGAAGCGGACCGACGGGCGACGATCGTCCGGCCGTCGGCTGCCGGCCGCGAGGTCCGTGACGCCGTCCTCCATCGTCGTCGCGAACTGGCCGGGGCAGCCGTCGACGGCGCCCTCGACTCGGCCACGCCGGCGACCGCGGCGTTCCTGGCCGGTCTGGCCGATGCGTTCGTGGGGCTCGCATGAGCGCCGAGGCACGACGCGAGGCGCAGGGTCGGGCGCGACGGCTCCCTGAGGACCTGCCCGCCAACCTCGAGACGCCGGCGGAGCGGGCGCTGGGCGACTTCACCATGACCTTCGAGACGGTCCGCATCATCCCGCTGGCGTTGCTCATCGGCGCACTGGCGACGGTCGTGGCGGTCATCCTGCTCGACCTGATCGGGCTCGTGACCAACCTGCTCTACCGCGGCACCATCGACACGACCCTCCTGCCTCCCGACCCATGGCGGCTGGGACCGATCTCGATCCTGATCCCGGTCGCCGGTGGCCTGGTGATCGGCCTGATGGCAAGGTTCGGGTCCGAGCGGATCCGCGGTCATGGGATCCCCGAGGCGATGGAGACCATCCTCGTCGGGGGCAGCAAGGTCGAACCGCGACTGGCCATCCTCAAGCCCATCAGCTCGGCGATCAGCATCGGGACGGGCGGTCCGTTCGGCGCCGAGGGTCCGATCATCCTGACCGGCGGTGCCGTCGGCTCGGTCCTGAGCCAGCTGTTCCACCTGTCCGCCGCCGAGCGCAAGACGCTCCTGGTCAGCGGTGCGGCCGCCGGTATGACGGCCGTGTTCGCGACCCCGGTCGCGTCCGTGCTGCTGGCGACCGAGCTCCTCCTGTTCGAGTGGAAGCCGCGTTCGCTGGTGCCGGTCGCGGCGGCATCGGCCCTCGCGGCCGCCCTGCGGCTCGAGCTCGCCAAGGGGGGAGTGCTTGCCCAGGCGCCGTTGTTCCCCGTGCCTGAGCACTCGGTCGTGGGTGCCCCGATCCTCCTCGGAGCCCTGCT
>CAYNGM010000270.1:0-3581 GCA_964396565.1 uncultured Anaerolineaceae bacterium
GTGCCGATGGTCGAGCTCGCGGTCCGCATCTCGCTCGGGGAGACGCTGGCCGGGATGGGCTGGCCCGGTGGCCTGCTGGATCCGCCGCCGTTCGTGGCGGTCAAGGCACCCGCGTTCTCGACCGCCAAGCTGCGCGGTGTGGATCCGTCCGTCGGACCAGGCATGCAGTCCACGGGTGAGGTCATCGGCATCCACACAGACCCCCGTGTGGCGCTGGCCAAGGCGCTCCACGGCGCGGCCCTCGTGCCACCACGGGTCGGCGCCACGGGCGAGGCCGGCGTGGGCGGCGCGCTGGCGTTGCTCTCGATCGCTGATCGCGACAAGGGGACGCTCGCCCGCCTGGCGGCCGGTCTGACCGGTGCCGGTTATCGGCTTGCCGCGACCCCCGGGACCCGGGCTGCGCTCGCCGCGGCCGGCTACGAAGCGCGTCCCGTGGCCAAGCTGGGCGACGATGCCGACGAGGGCGCCGGTGAGGTCGCGATCCTGGACCTGATCACCTCCGGTGAGGTGCGTCTCGTCGTGAACACACCGACGCCACGCTCCGGAGCGGTTCGTGATGCTGCCGAGATCCGGCTCGTGGCCACGGGGGAGGGGATCCTCTGCCTGACCGCGATGGAGACCGCGGTCGCGGCCGCGGAGGCGCTCGATCCGGACGTCGATGCCCAGCTTGCGGTGGTCCGACCGATCGGTGAATGGGTCCCTGGGCCAGGTATCCCGCGGACCGTCAGCGCGATCGGTGCCGCGTGAGGGAGCTCGAGATCATCCTGGTACGGCATGCCGAACCGATCGCGGTCGGGACGCCCGGGATCGCCGAGGATGACCGACCACTCACCCCGGCCGGTCGTCTGGCCGCCCTGGGGATCGCGGAGCGCCTCGCCGCAGAGGGTCCGACAAGCATCCTCAGCTCTCCGTATCGACGCGCGGTCGAGACGGTCGAGCCGTTGGCCGAGCGTTGCGGGCTCAGGCTCTCGATGGTCGATGACCTCCGTGAACGCCGCCTGTCGCTCACGCTTCATGACGGCTGGCGGGAGTCACTGACGCGGTCCTGGTCCGACCCGGACTTCTCCCTGCCTGGGGCCGAATCCGGTCGCGCCGCGCAGACCCGGGTCCGTCGCTACATCGAGACGGTCCGTGAGAGGAACCCGGAGGGTGGGCGGATCGTCATGGGCAGCCACGGCAACCTCATCGCGCTGCTGCTGTCCGGGTTCGACCCCGCGATCGGGGTCGCCTGGCACCTGGCGATGCCGATGCCTGCCGTCTACCGGCTCAGCCACGATGGTCAGGGCTGGCGCATCGACTCCTGACCGAACGGTCCTCGTGCACCGGTCGGCGCCTCCGGGGCGATCGAAGCCGCCAGTTCGTTCGTTGCCGCCGCATGGGGCGCTTCGCTGACCATCGCCTGACCGAGTGACCACAGGGTCAGCGTGGTGAGCGCCACCATCACGATGGCCAGCGGGATCTGGCGGTTGCGCAACTCGCGTGGGGACATCGCGGACGGTGCCTCCAGTGCCGCGACCACGTGCCCGCCCCACGCCCCGAGCATGTGCCCGCCGACGACGGCCGCCAATTGGACCGTCCAGACCAGGCCCGGTGGCAGCCAGCCCACGGAGATCTCGTAGAAGGCCGTCCCGAACAGGTTCCAGCCCTGCTGGAACGGGTCGGACACGGCGATGATGATGCGCTGACCGTCGATCAGGACGTACGTCAGGTAGTGGGCGATCAGATATCCCGCGGCGATGGGGACCAGTCCGGCGCATGTGGCCGCGATCCCGACCGCCCGGGTCACCAGCACGGCGGCCACGACCACGATGCCCAGGAACGCCAGCAGCTGGATGGTCTTGACCGGGACACCGGGCAACCCGAACGTGTCGTACCAGACCTGGATCTGGGACAGGCCGTCGAACAGTATCGATGCGATCGCGACGGCCACGAACACGACGTCGGCGATCCGGAAACCGGGCGCCAGAAGACCGGTCGCGAACCCGCGCCGCACCACCCTTCCGTCCTCGTCCACGAGGGCGTATGGCGCGATGCGCCCGAGCATCCGGAACCAGACCGTGAAGACGTCGCCCTCTGAGCGCCACTGGTCACGCCCGAACTGGGCCATCAGCGCAAGGCTGAGTGCGGTGTAGGCGACGACGAAGATGAACAGGACCTGCGGTCCGGCTTCGACGACCAGCTCCAGCCAGACGATGACCACGAAGCCGGCGACCGCCGGCCAACGTCCGAGGACCGCCGGGTAGTCGGCGAGAGCCCAGCCGCGGATACCAAGTCGGCGCAGGACCGCGGCGCCGATGTCGTGAAGGGTCGAGAACGGGTCGAGGAAATGCCAGACGGGTCCGACCGCCATCGACAGGATGGCTACGCCGACCCAGCCGTACACCCATAGGAACAGGGTCGAGACGGTGGCGTCGCTCGAGCCGCCGAGGATCCCCTGGGCGATGATCCACGACCAGGCGATGAGGCCAAGCGCACGCAGACCGTGGCGGACGACGGCTGGTGGCAGGTGGCCGTCACGGGGTGGTTCCGGCCTCTCGGCGCGGACGTCGCGGACAAGGACGAAGATGAACGACAACGCAACGGTCGCGGCGGCCCCCACGACGTAGACAGCCAGCGGCAGCCGACTCTGGTACGTGGTCGACAGGGCATGGCCGAGCGCCACGCCGGGGACCAGGAGGGCCACGAGCAGCGCGCCGCCGATGGCCCCGACGATGTGGCGCGCATGACCGGTCACGTCGCGGATCACGTGCCGGTCGATGACCTGCCGCGACGACGGACGAGAACGACGGCAGCGACGGCGACGATGGCCAGCCCCGCGACGATCGGCAGCAGCGCGTCAGCCGAGCTCGATGCACCGTCGCCGGGGGTGGCCGAGGGCAGGGGCGTGGGTTCGCCACTACTGGTGCTTGTGGCCGGCGCACCGCTGGCCCCGGCGCCTGGCGCGGTCGGCGACGGCGCAGTCGGCGACGGCGCGATCGTCTCGCCACCACTTGGCTGGCCAGCACACTCGTCCGTACAGACCGGTGTGGGGCCGGGCGTCTGGCTTGGTGCCGCGATCACCGTGAACGACCACTTGGTGCGGTCGATATCGCCGTCATCCGCCGACTTCGTGGTCGACTCGACCGTGTACTCGCCAGGCTCGAGGTCGGGGATGGCCTCTATCGTCATCTCGCGGGTGTCGCCGCTCCCCGAGGTACCGCCACGGGCGATCTCCTTCCCGTCGGCGTCGACGAGGACGAGCGAGCTGCCGTCATGGTCAAGGTCCTCGGAGTACGTCGCCGAGATGATCGGCGGGGTTCCGGTGACGGTCTCGCCATCGACCGGGGTCGAGTCCTCCAGCGCAGCGTGGGCCAGGGCCAGCGCCGGTGCGAGGACCAGGATCAGCGCAACCAGCAACGAAGCGATCGACGTCATGCGTAGTGGATGACTCATGGATCGGGAGTCTACGGAGTCGGCGGCGAGTGTGCCGCGAGCCTGCCGTGCGAGCGGGCTGCCGTCGTGGCGCGAGACACCCACCCGAGGTTCGCCATCGATCCCGATCCGACGCTGTACGATCGCCGTCGCGCCTGCCCCTCAGTCAT
>CAYNGM010000271.1:0-3564 GCA_964396565.1 uncultured Anaerolineaceae bacterium
CATGGCGTCCATAGGCTCGTGATCGTCGCCGACGACGGGCGGACGCCGATCGGCGTCGTCTCGATCAGCGACCTGCTGCCGCTCCTGGTGGACGCCGCCGAACTCTGAGCGCGCGATCACGGGGAAACCCTTCCGACCGTGTGACGGATGGCGCCGGCGAACGTGCCGAACGGCACGCGGAGCACGCCACCGGAACCCGTAGCGTGACGTCGTAAGGAGGAGCCCGATGGGGGCACAGACCGGACACGACGTCCAGACCCTGGCTGCGACCTGGTTCGGATCACGCCTGTCGCCAGCCGCCCGCGCCCGTCTTGGACCCCATCTGCGCACGCGCGCCTACGACCCGGGCGCCGAGATCCTGCGCGAGGGCGAGACCACCACGGACCTGGGCATCGTCAGAAACGGCCGTGTCGCCCTGCGGCTCCGCGTCCCCGAGCGCGGACCGACGACCGTCCTGACGGTCGAACCGGGCGACATCGTGGGCTGGACGGCGGTCGTACCGCCCCACCGCGCAACCTCCACGGTCGTCGCTCTTCTGCCCACCGAACTGCTGCTCATCGATGGCACCGGCCTCCGCGCCGCGCTGGCTGTCGACACCGACCTTGCCGCGACCGTCTATCTCGCGCTGCTCGAGGCCCTGTCACGACGCCTGACCGGGACACGGCTCCAGCTTCTCGACCTGTTCACGGTGACTGGGAGCGAGCCATGGTGAACGAGCGGATGGTCTCGACCGCGACGACGACCCAGTCCGCGACGGGGGCTACGGCTCACCTCGTCGAGGGACCCGCGTTCCTGCCACGCCACTACCTCTCCCGGCTCATCGACCTGCTTCGCTCGGACGGTCGCGATGTGATCGGACCGACGGTCACCGACGGAGCCATCACATACGCTTCGATCACGTCTGCCGCCGAGCTGCCGGCCGGGTGGACGGACGTCCAGGCGCCGGGTCGCTACCGGCTGGAGCAGACCGGATCGGATCGCCTGTTCGACTTCGCGGTCGGTCCGACTGCGTGGAAGAGGTTCACCTTTCCGCCACATGTCGAGATGACCAAGGGCCGTCGGATCGACGACCGGGTGACGTTCTACACCCTGGATCGCGACATCCCGCGGCTCGCCTTCCTTGGGGTCCGGGCGTGCGAGATCGCGGCTCTCCTGATCCAGGACCGCGTGCTCACCGGCGGCCCGGTGACGGATGGCGACTACGCGGCTCGCCGGGCCGCTGCGATCGTGATCGCCGTGGAGTGTGCCGTCCCGGCCGCCACCTGTTTCTGCACGTCGATGGGCACCGGACCCGAAGTGACCCACGACTTCGATCTCGCCATGACCGAGCTCGATGAGGGGTTCGTCGTGCGGGCAGGCTCAGACGACGGGCGGTTCCTGGTCCATCGCCTGGGGCTCCGCCCGGCTACACCGGCAGAATGCGCCGCGGCCGGCGAGATGGTGGCTGGCGCCCGTCAGCGCATCGGGGAGGCGGTCGAGACCCAGGGTCTTCCGGAGCGCTTGATGGCCGCCGCCGACGACCCACACTGGGCGGCCATCGCGGAGCGCTGTCTCGCCTGCACCAACTGCACCCTGGTCTGCCCGACCTGCTTCTGCACCAGTGTCATCCAGGCATCGGACCTGACCGGTTCCGAGGCGATCTCGAGTCGGACCTGGGACAGCTGCTTCACCCTCGGCTTCGCCCGCGTCGCAGGCGGCAACTTCCGGCCGCGCGTCCAGGATCGCTACCGTCAGTGGCTCACCCACAAGTTCTCCGGCTGGTGGGAGCAGTTCGGGACTTCGGGCTGTGTCGGTTGTGGCCGGTGCATCACGTGGTGCCCCGTCGGGATAGACGTGCGCGCTGAACTCGGCATCCTGACCGATCCCGGCGACACCGCTCTGCCGCGATCGGCAGCACGCGCCCTCCCCGTCGTCCAGCCTCTCCCGACCGCGATCGAGAAGCCGGCTGCGCCGGTCGCGGCCGTCCCGACCGTCGCGACACTGGACCTTGCCTCGACCGTCGTGACCGTCGCCGATGTGCGGACCGAGACCTCCGACGTCGTCACGCTGCGCCTGACGACCGATGATCCGGCCCTGCTGGCTGGGCGACCTGGCCAGTTCGTGATGGCTGCCCTGCCGGCCTTCTCGGCGGCCCCGATCTCCGTTTCGCGCTATCACGACGACGGGTTCGAGTTGACGATCCGTGCGGCCGGTGCGGCCACACGAGCGCTGTGCGGCCTTCGCCAGGGCGCCTCACTCGGCGTACGCGGTCCTCTCGGACGGGGCTGGCCGATCGATGAGGCAGTCGGTCGTGATGTCGTCATCGTGACCGGTGGCATCGGGCTCGCACCGTTGCGTCCCCTCGTGGATGCCATCCTCGCCGAGCGTGATCGATTCGGTGCCGTCCGTCTCCTGTACGGGGCCCGGACACCGGCCGATCGGCTGTTCGTGGACGAACTGACGACCCTGACCGGTCGCCTCGATCTCGAGGTCGGGATGACCGTGGACCGGGCAGGTGCCGACTGGTTCGGGCGAGTGGGCGTGGTGACCACGCTTTTCGAGCAGGCTACCTGGGCGGGGTCGGACGCGATCGCCTTCATCTGCGGACCGGAGCGGATGATGGCCGCGACCGCGGAGGTGCTCGGCGATCGTGGCCTGACCCCGGATCGGATCTGGGTGACGATGGAACGCCACATGGACTGCGGCGTGGGCCTGTGTGGCCACTGCCAGCTGGGTCCCAGGTTCGTGTGCCGGGATGGACCGGTCTTCTCGCTTGCCGAACTCGGTCCGGCGTTCGGACGGGAGGGCTGGTGATGCTCGCCGCGACTCGCCCCGCAGGACGTGCCAGGACCCCACGCAAGCCGCGCCTGGGGGTCATGAAGTTCGCCTCATGCGACGGCTGCCAACTGACCCTGCTCGACCTCGAGGACGAACTGCTCGAGCTGGCCGCGACCTTCGACATCGTCGAGTTCGCCGAGGCGTCGTCGCATCGTTCGTCCGGTCCCTTCGACGTGGTCCTCGTCGAAGGCTCCATCAGTACCCCGGATCAGCTCGAGGAGATCATCGCCATCCGCCGCGAGACGACGCTGCTGGTGACGATCGGGGCGTGCGCGACAGCCGGTGGCATCCAGGCCCTCCGCAACTGGCGAGACCACGACGCGATGCGGAGCGCGGTATATCCGAGCCCCGAGTTCGTCGAGTCGCTGGCTACGGCTACACCGATCTCCGACCACGTGACCGTGGATGCGGAGCTACGAGGCTGCCCGATCGACCCCGGCCAGCTCCGCGAACTCCTGACCGCTCTCGCCGTCGGTCGGCGACCGCAGCTTCCCGATGAGGCCGTCTGTGCAGAGTGCAAGCGGCGTGGAACGGTCTGTGTGCTGGTCGCCCGCGACCTGCCGTGCCTGGGCCCGGTCACCCATGCCGGCTGCGGCGCGCTGTGTCCCGCGTTCGAGCGCGGCTGCTACGGCTGTTTCGGGCCACGCGAGGCGGCGAACACCGCGAGCCTCGCCACGTGGTTCGAGCGTGAAGGCGGCCAGCGCGGGCCGGAGGTGGCCGGCCTGTTCTCCGGGTTCACCGCGTACG
>CAYNGM010000272.1:0-3517 GCA_964396565.1 uncultured Anaerolineaceae bacterium
GGGCATGGAGTGTATGAGCCAAGCCGCCGGACACTCGAGAGGGTGACACTCAGGGGAGTGTATCGGTGCGGTCGGCCAGCCTTGACACCAGCCCTGCCTTGACGCCAGCCCTTGACACCGGGGTGGTCTCGCCCGTAGCATCAACCGACGTTGATATCAACCATCGTTGATACGACCCGGGCGGCACCCCACTTGCCCACCATCCCGGAGTCCAGGAGCCCGCCCAGCCTCGTGCCGACGCCAGCCCACATCCGCTCCACGATCGCCTCGATCGTCCTTCAGCCGGACGAACTTCGCGAGTTGCGCGCGTTCCACAAGGCGCTGGCAGATGTGAATCGATTGCGCATCGTGCGGCGCCTCGCTGACGGCGAGGCCAGCGTGGCCGAACTGATCGCTCATGTCGGGCTCTCGCAGCCTCTGGTCAGTCACCATCTCAATCGTCTGCGGGCCGCCGGACTCGTGGAGACCCGCCGTGTCGGGCGTGGCACCGTCGCGACGCTGCGGCCCGAGGCGTTCGGCGAGGTCGCCGCACGCGAGCGGACCATCCTCGGCATCGCCAGCTGACCGCGAGCGCACGTCGATGAGCCTCTCCAACGACACCCGTTCCCGCGTCAAGTCGATCTTCGAGCCGATCGCCCTGGCCATGGGCCGCCTCGGGTTGACCCCGGATGGCCTCACCCTCATCGGCTTCGGGATCACCTGCGTCGGCGCCGTGCTCCTGCTCCTTCAGCACTGGACCATCGGGGGCGTGGTCGTGTTCATCGGCGGCGCGTTCGACATGTTCGACGGGACGCTCGCTCGGGCGACCGGCAAGGTCAGCCGCCTGGGTGCGTTCATGGACAGCGTCTTTGATCGCTGGGGCGAGGTGATCGTCTACATCGGGATCATCGCCGGTGCGGCGGCGGCCGGGCATGCCCGGGTCCCGACGCTGGCTGGGGCCGCCATGGGCTCGGCATTCATGGTCAGCTACGCGCGGGCCAAGTCGGAGGGACTCGGCTTCACCAGCGGCACCGGGATGGCCGCGATCGGGATCATGCCCCGCGAGATCCGCCTGGTGATCCTGTCGCTCGGACTCATCCTGGCCGACGCACCGAACATCAAGGCCCTTGAGTGGGCACTCATCATCATCGCGGTCGGCGCGACCATCACGGTCGTCCAGCGGATCGTCCACGTCCGCCGCCAGGCGCAGCAGCAGCAACCACAGACGGACAGTGAACAAGGCAAGCAGTAGGCAGGAGCAACGGAGACGCACGTGAGCAAGAACGGCAACGGCAGCAGCAAGAACGGCGTGACCCCGTCGAACACGTGGGCGGGATCCGCCCGCCGTGGCGACGGCAAGATCCGGGTCGCCATCGTGGGTGTGGGCAACTGCGCGAGCAGCCTCGTGCAGGGCCGCTACTACTACGAGAACGCGAACGACGATGACTTCGTCCCCGGGTTGATGCATGTCAACCTGGGTGGCTACCACGTCCGCGACATCGACTTCGTGGCCGCCTTCGACATCGACAGGAACAAGGTGGGCAAGGACCTCGGCGAGGCCATCTACACCAAGCCGAACAACACCTACGTCTTCCACCAGGTCGGCAAGCTCGGCGTGACCGTCGAGCGCGGGATGGTCCACGATGGCCTCGGCAAGTACCTGAGCGAAGTCATCGAGAAGGCACCGGGCGAGACCGCCGACATCGTCGGGATCCTGCGTGAGCGCGAGGTCGACGTGATGGTCTCCTACCTGCCGGTCGGCAGCGAGGAGGCGACCAAGTGGTACGCCGAGCAAGCCCTCGCTGCGGGTGTCGGCTTCGTCAACGCGATCCCGGTATTCATCGGTCGGGAGCCGTACTGGCAGCGCCGCTTCGCCGAGAAGGGCCTGCCGATCATCGGCGACGATATCAAGAGTCAGGTCGGGGCGACCATCAGCCATCGTGTGCTGACCCGCCTGTTCATGGATCGAGGCGTGCGCCTCGACCGCACCTACCAGCTCAACTTCGGCGGCAACACGGACTTCCTGAACATGCTCGAGCGTGAGCGCCTCGAGTCCAAGAAGATCAGCAAGACCAACGCCGTCACGTCCATGCTCGATTACGAGCTCGACGCCGACGACGTCCATGTCGGACCGAGTGACCACGTGCCGTGGCTGCTCGATCGAAAGTGGTGCTACATCCGGATGGAGGGCACGACCTACGGCGACGTGCCGCTCAACGCCGAGCTCAAGCTGGAGGTCTGGGACAGCCCCAACAGCGCCGGCGTCATCACCGACGCGATCCGCTGCATGAAGCTTGGTCTGGACCGCGGTCTCAAGGGCACGCTCGTGGCGCCGTCGAGCTACTTCATGAAGAGCCCGCCCCGCCAGATCCATGACGACATCGCGTTCAACCGCGTCGAGGCGTTCATCCGCGGCGAGGACTCCGAGACGCTCGTCGGTACGGAGGCACCGCCCAAGCGCCGCCTGCGCAAGCTGGCCGGATCGAAGGCGAAGGTCGCGTCCGGCGTCGCGTGACCGCGCGCGACTCCGGAACCGACTCACGGAGCCCCGCGGGCCAGGGCCCCGGGGCTTCTCGTGAACGCCGCCTCGAAGCACCGCATCGACGCGGGGGCCGGAGCCCCCGCGTCGTCGAGCGTCTGGCGGTCGCCTCATACCGCGGGGCGGAGCGGCTGCTGGCCGTCCTGCCCGAGGGTCCGACGGCGGCCCTCGTCGGGCTTGGCGCCCAACTTTCCTATGTAGCCTGGCCGACCAAGCGACGCTGGTCGAACCGCAACTTCGGGCACGTGCTGGGCCTGCCGCCCGACGACCATCGGGTGCGAGCGACTGCTCTGCGGGCCTACCGAACCTATGGCCACTACCTCGTCGAACTGATGCGTCTGCCCTCGATGTCGGCGGCGGAGAAGGAGGTCCTGGTCCCGGCACCCGACATCGAGGATCTCGGACGGATCTGGCGGTCGACCGACGGCCGTGGCCTGATCCTGGTCGCCTGCCACATGGGCAGCAACGAGGCGGTCGGTGCGGCTGTCGCCGGTCACGGGCTGCCGATCAACGTGGTCGCCGACGACTCATCGTTCCCGGAACTGTTCGAACACCTGCGTCGACAGCGCGAGACGTGGGGCTTCCACCTCATCCCGTGGCGCAACCTGCGCGAGGTCTTCGCGGTCCTGCGCCGCGGCGAGATCCTGGGTCTCCTCGTGGACTGGGGCTACCGCCCCGACGGGATCCCCGTCCGCTTCTTCGGAGCCTGGACGACATTGCCGGCCGGACCCGCGACCCTGGCCGGCAAGACGGGAGCGCCTATCCTGCCAATCATCATCCGGCGACAGCCCGACCGCACCTATCACGTCAGCTGGCCGACCCCGATCGAGGTCCCGTCCACCAAGCCAGCCGACCTTGCCCGGGCGACCCAGGCGATCGCCGACGCCCTCGGCTCGAACATCGGCGGTGCCCCTGATCAGTGGTACAGCTTCAAACCGATCTGGCCCTCGAGCGCGGAGGAGGCTGCGGATCTCGAGCGCCGGGCGCGGCTGATGGAGG
>CAYNGM010000273.1:0-3507 GCA_964396565.1 uncultured Anaerolineaceae bacterium
CCACCCACCCGGTGTCGGAACCGTATCATCAGCCCGTTCGACGCGAACGCTACGAACCGGAGGGCGCGATGCCGCTCATTCTCGTCGGGATCGGCGGGTTCGCCGGCGCCATCGCGCGCTACCTCGTGGACGGTGCGGTCTCGAGCCGGACGGCCGGCGCATTCCCATGGGGCACGCTCGTCGTGAACCTGAGTGGGTCGTTCATCCTGGGGCTGCTGTTCGCGTTGACGGCCGAACGGGCGATCCTGCCAGCCGAGATACGCGGGCCAGTCCTCATCGGCTTCGTGGGTGCGTACACGACGTTCTCGACCTACATGCTCGAATCGTGGCGTCTGGTCGAGGACGGTGCCATCACCCTGGCAGCAGTCAACATCGTCGGCTCCACGGCGCTCGGGCTGCTCGCCGTCGTGGCCGGCCTGGCCCTTGGGAGGCTCCTGTGAACCGCATCGAAGGCCCCGCGCTGCGCGCCACCATCTACATCGGTGAGGCGGACCATCACGACGGCCGTCCGCTCTACCAGGCGATCGTCGCCCTTCTTCGCGAACGTGGCGTTGCCGGCGCGACGGTCACACGGGGGATCGAGGGCTACGGCGCCAACGCGCACCTCCACACCACGCGCATCCTTCGACTGAGCGAGGACCTTCCGATCGTCATCGAGGTCGTCGACGGCGAGGAACGACTGCGAGCGGTGCTGCCCGAGCTCGACTCGCTGATCGGGGACGGCCTCGTGACGCTCGAGCGGGTCGAGGTCGTCGCCTACCGAGGTGGCACCAGACGAGACGGTGAAAGCACCGAGACCGCCCCGTCCGGCGGGACCTGATGGCCCTGTGATGTTCCTGCACCTGCTACGCCACGCACATGCCGGTGACTGGTCTACCTGGGAGGGCCCCGACGCAGCCCGCCCCCTGACCGACAAGGGCCGTGCCCAGTCCGAGCGTCTTGGCCGGCTGCTGTCCGACGCCGGGTTCGTTCCGGAGGTGATCATCACCTCGCCCAAGGCACGCGCGCTTGAGACCGCCCAGATCGTCGGGCGCGCCACGGGCGTCTCCGTGGTGACCGACACGCGTCTGGCTGGACCGCTCGATGTCACCACGACCAGGGTGATCCTGACCGACCACGGGGCGACGAGCACCCCGCTGCTCGTCGGACACGAGCCCGACCTGAGCGGTCTCCTGCTGGAGCTGTGCGGCGGACCGGACATCCCCGTTCGCAAGGGCACGTTCGTGCGTATCGAGGCAGGTGATCCGCTCCACTCAGGCGGCGGGATCCTGCGCTGGCTCGTCCCGCCCGACCTGCTCAAGCCGACCAGGAGGCACGAGGACGACTGACCCGCACCCGAGACCATGGTCGGGACTTGGCTGGCATCAGCACCACATCGCCACGACCGGGCACCTCAACCGTGGAGGGCGGCGCCCTCCACGCAGACCGCGACGGCGCCGAGTCGAGCCAGTCGGTCGTAGGTAGACCGACGAGTCACCGTCCAGGCCGCCAGATCAAGACCGGATAGGCGGACGCGTTCGGCTGCATCGTCGTCGATCCGGCGCCAGTCGATGGCGATCCCCAAGCATCCGAGCTCCACGGCAGCGGCCACGGTGCCAGGTTCGGCATCCTCTGCGTTCAGCCAGCGCGACCAGGCAGGAGCGAGACCGGCCACGCGCTCGAGGGCGTCCGCATCGAACGACGAGACGACCGCATCACGAAGGTCGGCCCCGCGACCAGCAGCCAGCACCTCGACCACGGCTCGCCCCGGATCGCCCTTGAGTTCGACGTCGAGGAAGGCGCGCCGCGGCAGGGCGACGAGGACTTCGGCAAGGGTCGGCACACCGACGGTCCCAAGCTCCGCAGCGGTCAGTTCAGCGGGACGCTCCGGACGGCCCTGGACGCGCTCCAGCGTGTCATCGTGAAGCAGGATCGGTACGCCGTCGGCGGAGACCTGGACATCGAACTCGACACCGTCGCAGGCCGGGATCGCCATCGCCGCGACCAGCGCATCGATCGTGTTCTCGGGGGCGTGCCGCCAGTCGCCGCGATGCGCCAGACGAAGCGGGCCGCGGCCAGCGACCCGACTCGCGGTGGACGAACCGGCGCCGCTCACCCGAGCTCCAAGTGGGCGACGATGCCGAAGTGGTCGCTCGGATAGAGGGTCGGGTCGTCCGGTGCCGGCCTGTCGAATACGAGTCGAGCAGCCATCGCGCGGACTCGGCCGCGTATCCACAGGTAGTCAAGGCACCCCGGATCGCCATCGGTGTCCATCGCCTCGGCCTGGATGCCGGACGGCCAGGTCACCGCCGGATCCGACCCGTTCGCTTCGGCATAGGACGAGCGGAAGCCCGCCCGGGTCATCCGCGCCCAGGTGGGCTCGTCCGGCTCGGCGTTGAAGTCACCCATGACGACCTCCGCATCGACCGTCGGGCCGTCAGTGAGCCAGTCGAGCAATCGGCGCGTCTGGTCGTCGCGGATCGCCTCATCGGGAACGAGGTGGTGCAGGTGCGTCACCGCCACTAGCAGGCGCGATCCACTCGGGAGGTCGACGACCGCGCGCAACGCCGAGCGGGACATGCCAAGGTCAAGTCGCTCAACGCTGGTGGCGGCCAGGGGCGTCCTCACGAGGAGGCTGTTGCCGTGCTCGGGGCGGCCCGCCCATGCCCGGGCGGTCGTGTAATACCCCTCCCCTGCCGCACCGATGAGGCGATCCTGCTGGAGGACGTAGACGACCTCCTGGAGTCCGAGGATGTCGGGCTGGAGCGCGGCCATGTCGGCAAGCAGCAGGGGCAGTCGCTCACTCCAGCGATCGGCCATGTTGCGGATGTTGAGCGTCGCGACGTGCAGTCGATCCATCGATCCTCCTGACCGGCGACGACCGCGAGTCGTCGTGGGTTCGAGCCCTGAGCATCGCACAGCCGGGACCTATGGTCGGTGGCGGACTCGCGATGTGCGTCGGGCGTCTGCCGCGATCAGGTCGCCGACCCATGGCGCAGCGAGCCGATCGAAGGTCCGTTCGTCGAAGGCATGACGCAGGACGAGCAGATGGGCGATCCGCGCCGCCGCCCGACGAGCCGCGGTAGGTGCGTCACCCCCGAGCGCCTCAGCCGCATCCGCCATGGCCAACTCCGACGAGACCCGCAGGGCGTCATCCTCGTCGGGCGACGTACCACGGGGCCACGGCTCGTCGCCGAGACGTCCGGGGTCGCCGGCTGCCGCCAGGGCTCGCATCTCGCCTGGCGTCCTTGTCGCAAGGGCGTCGAGGAGGCCCTCGACGCTTCGCGTCCCGGGGCCGTAGCGCGGTCGGCCGACGGCGGAGTCCCAGCCTCTCGTGAGGCGCTCGCGCACGCGGGTGGCCGTCGGGTCCCCGAGCAGTTCACCGAGTGGCTCGTCAAGGATGGTGGCGGCGAGCTTGCCGCTGATGGCATCCCGTACCTGGACAAGGACACGCGCGGTGACGGGGAGGCGCGCGAAGGCGGCGGCCTCGGCCCGGTCAAGTCGGTCCTGCAGGTCGCTCGGGACGAA
>CAYNGM010000274.1:0-3507 GCA_964396565.1 uncultured Anaerolineaceae bacterium
GAGACTGACAAAGTCACTGAGCAGTTGGTGGTGCCACATTCACGGAGCAGTGGCAGCCCGACACCCGATTCGCCGCTGATATGCGACACTGCGCCGCGCCCATGACCGACCTCATCACCCCCCACCAAACCGTGCCCGAGGATCGGGACCCGCCCGTGTCCGAACATCAGCCCGCCCAGACCGCCCAGACCGCCCAGACCGGCCAGACCACACAGACCGGCCAGACCGGCCAGACCGCCCAGACCGCCCAGACCGGCCAGACCGCCCAGACCGCCCAGACCGGCCAGACCGTCTTGACCACCCAGGAGACACGCACCCGCGAGGACCTGCGCAACGTCGCGATCGTCGCCCACGTGGATCATGGCAAGACCACCCTCGTCGACGCCCTACTCCGCCAGACGGGGGCGTTCCGCTCGAATCAGGCGGTGGTCGAGCGAGTCATGGACTCGATGGACCTGGAGCGCGAGAAGGGCATCACCATCCTGGCCAAGCAGACGACGATCGAGTACGGCGACATCCGCCTGAACATCGTCGACACACCCGGTCACGCCGACTTCGGCGGCGAAGTCGAGCGGAGCCTGCTCATGGTCGACAGCGTCCTGCTTCTGGTGGACGCGGCGGAAGGGCCGCTGCCGCAGACGCGTTACGTCCTCCAGAAGGCGATGGCGCGACGCCTCCCGGTGGTCGTCGCCCTCAACAAGATCGACCGCTCCGACGCCCGCCCGGGCGAGGTCCTCGATGACGTCTATGAGCTGTTCATGGATCTTGGTGCGGACGAGCACCAGATCGAGTTCCCGGTCGTCTACACGAACGCCAAGGCCGGCACGGCGACGACAGACCTCGACGCTCCCGGAGAGGATCTGCGACCCCTTCTTGACCTGCTTGTGGAGGTCACGCCACCACCCACCTATACGCCGGACCACCCGCTCCAGCTGCTCGTCACCAACCTGTCGGCGAACGAGTATGTCGGGCGGATGGCGGTCGGGCGGATCTGGAACGGCTCGATCCGGATCGGACAGCGCGTGACCGTCGTCCGCGAGGAGGCCGACGATACCGCCGGGACCGTGGAGCCTGGTCGGACGGTGACCCTGAGCGGGACCGTGACCAGCCTCCAGACCGCACGCGGGATCGAGCGTGCCGACATCGAGGAGGCAGGTCCGGGCGACATCGTCAGCGTCGCCGGGCTTCCCGAGGTCACGATCGGTGACACCCTCACCGACCCGGCCGATCCGCGCCCTCTCCCGCGTCTGGGTGTCGATGCCCCCACCCTGCGCATGACGTTCGGCGTGAATACCTCGCCGCTCGCCGGTCGCGAGGGCAAGTACGTCACGAGCCGGCAGATCAAGGCCCGCCTCGAGAAGGAGGTCCTGGGCAACGTCTCGATCGAAGTCCGCCCCTCGGAGTCGAGCGAGGCGTTCGAGGTTCGCGGCCGGGGCGAGCTCCAGCTGGCCGTCCTCATCGAGCAGATGCGGCGCGAGGGCTTCGAACTCACGGCCTCGCGCCCGGAGGTGCTGCTGCGGACCGTCGATGGCGAGGTCCACGAGCCGTACGAACGCGTGACCATCGACATCCCGCCCGACTACATCGGCGAGGTCCAGGGTGCGATGGCCGGTCGCAAGGGTCGCCTGGAGCAGATGTCGACCGACGCGGACGGTCGCGTCCGGATGGAGTACGTGCTGCCGGTCCGGGGCCTGATCGGATATCGCGGCCAGCTCCTGACCGACACGCGCGGGACCGCGTTGCTCCACCAGATCGGCGAAGGCTACGGGCCGTGGGCGGGGGAGGTGACCCACCGCACGAACGGCGTGCTCGTCAGCGACCGAGCCGGGACGTCCAACGCGTACGGCCTGTTCAATCTCCAGGAGCGCGCCGAGCTGTTCGTCGGGTCGGGGGTGGAGACCTACGAGGGGATGATCGTCGGCGAGAACAGCCGGTCGGGCGACATGGACGTCAATCCGACCAAGGAGAAGAAGCTCACCAACATCCGGACGCATGCCCACGACGAGGCGCTGCGTCTGACACCGGCCCGCCCGATCACCCTCGAGACGGCCTTGGAGTTCATCGCCGAGGACGAGCTTGTCGAGGTCACCCCGTCATCTATCCGCCTGCGCAAGCGCCTCCTTGCCAAGCACGAGCGCGAACGCGAGCGCGGCAGGGCCCACGACCTCGCGCGAGCTGCCGAGCGCGAAGGTTGAGCATCCTCGAGTAGTTCGGCACCGGACTGACGACCCGACGACAGCGCGGAGCAGGGGACCACGCCCGCCAGCGATCCCTTCCCTTGACGGCGGGGGTCCCGAGCGGTCATGTTTCGCGTGGGAGGAAGGACCGACGTCCCAGGTCGGTCCGATCTCGACATCCCCATAGGCAGGGTGCTGGCCCATGGTCGTTGCCGACGATCGCTACGCCATCGAGCGAACCAAGTGGGATGCCCACGCCGACGACCAGACAGAGCTGCGGCCGTTCAAGCCCGGAGCAGATTTCGGGACATGGGCCGCGTCGGCGCCCCTCCTTTCGGACGTCGGAGCCTTCCTGGGTGATCTTCGCGGTCGTCGTGTCGTCGAGTATGGCTGCGGTCTGGGCAAGGTTACGAGTCTGCTTGCTCGAAGCGGGGCCCTGGTGACCGCGTTCGACCTGTCCGAGCGAAGCGTGGAGGTCGCGCGACGACGGATCGAGCTTGAAGGATTGGTCGATCTCGTCGAGTTCCACGTGGCGCCAGGCGAAGAGCTCCCGTTCGAGGACGCCTCGTTCGATCTCGCGTTCGGCATGGCGGTCCTGCACCACCTGGAGCCGGTGGCCGGAGCACGTGAGCTGGCGCGTGTGCTCAAGTCCGGTGGTCGCGCGGCATTCTCTGAGCCGCTCGGGACCAACCCGCTCGTGCGCTTCGTCCGTGACCATGTGCCCTACCCGCACAAGCACGAACGCGGCGCCGACATCCCACTGCGCCACCAGGATGTCGAAACGTGGCTGGCGCCGTTCAGTGAGGGCTCGATCAGGGGTGTCCAGCTCACCAGCATGGTCGAGCGGATGTTCGGGTTCAAGACGGTGATCGAACCACTTCGCTACATAGACCGCGAAGCGCTCCGTCGGCGTCCCGGTCTGTGGCCGCTGTGCCGCTACGGGGTACTGACTCTCGTCCGGTAGTGCGGTGGACCATCGGACACGATCAAGCGCCGGTCAGCCCGGTTAGCATCGTCAGGACCATGTCCATCCAGCCGTCGGCTCGCCGCATCGCCACGTTCATCCTCGCCTCGATGCTCGCGGTCAGCGGTGTCGCCGCGAGCACGCCCAGCGTTCGTGCCGCGCTGGCCGACGGCCAGCTCACGGTCGTACCCGTGGTGAGTGGGCTGTCCTCCCCGCTCGGTGTCGAGAACGCCGGTGACGGCTCCGGCCGCCTGTTCATCGTGGAGCAGCGCGGGACCGTACGTGTCGTCAAGGACGGCAAGTTCCAGCCGGGCATCTTCCTCGACATCTCCGCGAAGGTCGAGGACGGTGGTGAGCGCGGCCTCC
>CAYNGM010000275.1:0-3473 GCA_964396565.1 uncultured Anaerolineaceae bacterium
CCCGCCGTTGAGCGGGCGGAGCACTCCGAAGTGGCGACGATCCAGGGTGACGATCGTCCTTGTCCGGTAGCGGGCAGCCAGGACCACGATGGATGCGTCGGCGACACCGATGCGCTGGTCTGCGTAGCGCTCGATGATCGCCCGCGACAGCGCGAGCGCGTCCCTGTCCACGGCCGGCAGCTCCCATGCTCCACCCGCCAACTCGTCGAGGACGGCGGACTCGGCCGCGGATCCCAGGCGCGTCGCCACCAGGTAGTCGAGCTCGGCGATGACGAACGGCGAGACTACGAGTGGCTCGACCGCGTCGGCGAGGAGTTCCGACACCGAGTCATGATCAGGTTCATCGGTGTCGAAGTACGCGAGCAGGGCACTTGTGTCGACGATCACCGCTCGCCGAAGCCACCCAGATGTGCATCGGCATCTCGAGCTATCGGTGCGCCACTCGCGAACAGGCCACCACGTGGTCGGGGCCGCTCGCCGCCGACGGCCTGCTCGATGGAACGCCGGATGACCTCGGCCTCGGAGACCCCGCGTCGCAGGGCGACCCGCTTGACCTTTGCCTTGAGCTCGACCGGCAGATAGACAGTCGTCTTTTCCATGAGATGTATGGTACCACCGGTGGCACCGGTATTCGGTCCTGTATGGCCCCGGGTTCTATGCCGGTACGTAGGTCAGCCTGAGGACGTCCTCATCGATCAGGTCGTGGGCGACCAGGCGGAGTGGTGGCCGTGGTCCGGCGAAGTACCGCTTGCCCTGGCCGACGACCACCGGGTGCAGGTAGATCCGGTACTCGTCGATCAGGCCGAGTTCGGTGAGGCTCTGCGCAAGCGTGGGCCCGGCGACCTCGATCTCGCCGTCGCGTTCGGCCTTCAGTCGCCGGATCGTCTCGGCGAGGTCGTCACCAACGAGCATGGCGTTGGGGCCCAGCGAGGTGAGCGTGTGAGAGGCGACCCACTTGGGTTGGCTGCGCCAAGCGGCCGCGAACGCGCGTTCATCGGGACCCCAGTCAGGCTGATCCTGGTCCCAGTAGCGCATGACCTCGTACATGACCCGTCCGTAGATGCTGCCAGCCTGCTCCTGCGCCTGCTCGATGAAATGGCGGAAGAGGGCTGGGGTCGGAGCCATCGCGGTGTGATCGATGAACCCGTCCAGGGTCTGGTTCATCCCGAACACGAGTCTTGCCATGTCGATCTCCCTCAGCGGTGTACCGATGGCGCCAGCAGAAGCGATCCTGCGCGATGCGGGGTCTGTTCAGGTGATGGCGATCCGGGCGACGAAGACGATCATGGCCGCTGCGACCAGCAGGTCTGTCCACGTCGCGACGCGCTCCTCGAGACCCTTGTCCCGCTTGGCGACATGGCGCATGCCTGCCTGCCCCAGGAAGACCCCGCCGGGGATGGCCGCGGGTATCCACCAGGCTGGCACGAATGCCCCGATGACTGCCAGCGCGCCCATCGCGATGTTCGCGAAACCCAGCTCCTGGACGATGAGCAGCGTGTTTCCGGCATCGGCGCCGAGGATGTCCCGGGCGGTGAAGCTCGGTCGGGTCACCTGGACCAAGCCGGCCAGCACGAGGCGCGTCCCGACGCCCCAGAACAGGAACCACCGGCCAAGGACAAGCACGGGGTCGCCGCCGGTGGCCAGGAGTTCGATGCAGCCCGAAACGAGCGGCAGGATCAGCGTCTGGAGCAGGACGACCGCGATGTACACATCTGACCCGTCAAACAGGAGACGACGGTCGCGGGTCGCGGGTGCTCGTGCCGCGTGTGACCAGCAGTTCGTCCAGCTGGTCGAAGGTCTCGGAGTTCCAGTTCATCGAACCCGACCCGATCACCTCATCGAGCGCCTCCTTCGATGGATACCGGTCGTGGATCACCAGCCGGGTCCCGGCACCGTCGTCCTCGAACGTCACGGTGGTCACTACGGTGCCCTCGTCACCTTCCTCGTTGGTCCAGGCCAGACGCGTCGGCTGGGTCACCTCGAGGTACCGGCCGAAGAACGCCATCGGCTCGGCTTCCCCGATGTCGAAGGTGAGCCGGTAGCCACCTCCGACCCGTGCATCGACTTCGCACGACAGCAGGGTGATCGGGAACGACTTCGGGATCCACCACTGCCGGAACAGATCGGCATCGGTCCACGCCTCGAACACGACGTCCCGTGGGCCATCGATCGTCCGGGTCACGATCAGATCGAGATCGGACGTCCGCTCGATACTCATGGCATCCATCGCGGTGAGCGTCTCGGTAGCGCTTCGGTCATCCATCTCTCCGCTCCTTCCCTTGTCGTTGAGCGACGACCTGCTCCAACGCATCGAACCGGGCGTCCCATAGACGGCGCTGCTGCTCGATCCAGGCGGTCTCGCTCTCGAGTCGTCGTGGGCCGAGCCGACACGTTCGAACCCGCCCGATCTTCTCGGTCGTGACGAGCTCGGCCTGCTCGAGTACCCCGACGTGCTTACGCATGCCCGTGAGGGTCATGTCGAATGACCTGGCCAGGTCCGAGATGGACGCGTCGCCTCGTCCGAGCCGCTCCAGGACGCCACGTCGGGTGGCATCGGACAGCGCCGCGAAGGAGGCATCGAGTCGGCTCTCGAGATACTGAACCATCCGGTTCAGTATATGCCCACCTGAGTCGGGACGCAAGTTCCAGATGCGTGACTTGGCGTGGGTGCCTTCCTGGGGTGGGCGGAGCCCTGATTCAGGCCTCCGCGGCGCGGCGCAGGCGCTCCAGCTCGCGCCTCAGGCGCTTGCCCGGCCGGCCCTCCCCGCGGACCGGCCTGATCCCCGGCTCTTCGGGCGCAACGATCGGCGGGCTGTGATCCACGTAGCAGGTGACTGCGACGGGTGCCCCGACGCGTGACTCGATCGGTCGCACGACCTCGAGGGTGCGTCCACGATCAGCGATACGTGCATCCACCCGGTCGCCCGCGCGGACCTTCGTCGCCGGCTTTGCCGGCGATCCGTTGACGAGAACGTGGCCTGCCTCACACAGACGGGTCGCCAACGGCCGGGTCTTCACAAGGCGGACGGCGCACAGCCAGCGATCGATACGCGTCTCGTCGAAAGCGGACGAAGCGGTCATGCGCGACAGGATGGCACGACGGGGTCCGGGAAGGCCGGAGCGAACCGCGATCGACCGTCAAGCACCGCCTCGCGGAGGCGCGGTCGAAGGTTGGAGTGACGACGACGGTGCACCTCGTGGGCATCCTGGCCCCGCGGTTGTCGGCGCTCGACGGTCGTGGACCAGACACGGAGGCCCGGAGACTTGCGTCGTTCCGCCCGCGAAACGGCAGCGCCGAGGCTATTGATCGCGCGCAGCTCGGGCCGCCATGCGCGTGAGTGCGAACAGTTCCACTGGATCTGCGACTCCTTGCATCTCGTGTCGGCCGAGGCTTTCGCTGGCGATGTCGTTCGGCAGGTCGAGCGCTGACATGACGGCGGCCGACGCGAGAACCTCGCGTTGAAGCTCTTTGC
>CAYNGM010000276.1:0-3464 GCA_964396565.1 uncultured Anaerolineaceae bacterium
ATCGATCGTCAGGGGTGAACCGGCGGCCGCCAGACCACGTGCCTGGCGCTCGCCCAGGTCGCCGTCATAGGCGGAATCGAAACCGTCACGCACGAGGGCCTCGAGGGTCGTCGCGAGAGCCGGGAACCGCACCACCTCACCGGCCCGCCACGGTCGCCCGATCGACCGGAAGTTGGCAGCGAACCGTTCGCTCGCGCCGGGGATCTCGGCGGTCATCAGCAATGCCGCCTCGACCCGCTCGGACCAGCCGTCCCACGCCGGGAACCCATCGCGTGCCAGCTCCAAGGCCGGGCCCAGGATCACGTCCCGGCCAAGTCGGCCGTAGCGCCGGTGAGCGTCAGCCCACGACCGGATGGCACCGGGCACCGTGATGGTCAGGGGGCCGCGTCGCGGCATGACCGCCAGACCGTGGCCGCGAACCACGTCCGCGCTGAGAGCCGCTGCAGAGCGACCGGACCCGTTGAGCGCGACCTGCTCGGCGCGACTCTCGTCCCAGATCAGCCAGAACGCGTCACCGCCGAGACCGCAGGCATCCGGCTTGACCACGCCCATGACTGCGTTGGTCGCGATGGCCGCATCGACGGCATGACCGCCCAGCCGCAGCATCTCCAGGCCGGCAGCCGTGGCGAGGTAGTGCGGCGCAACGACTGCGCCGCGGGTCCCCCGCGCCAGCGGGACAGGGGTCCAGGGTCGTCCGTCGCTCACCGGGATGTCGCCTCCATGTCGTCGCTCACCAGGATGTCGCCTCCATGTCGTCGCTCGTCACCGGACCCGGCGCTGTGAGTGATGCTTCGTCGCGACGCAGGCGGGAGAGCGGCAGCAGCGCCACCACAAGCAGGATCCCCGTGGCCATGAGCATTCCGTCCACGCCGCGGGCGTCGGCGGCGAACCCGCCGATCAGCGCACCGATGATCTGGCCTATCGCCAGAAAGACGGAATACAGGCCCATGATCGCCCCGCGGTCGGCCGGGAAGCGCTCCGAGATGTCGGCGAGCAGACCCAGCGCCGCCGGGGTGGCACCAGCCAGCACGAACAGCCCAAGACCGGCCGCAACGACAGCCGCGAGCGGGATGAGGCCCGGCCAGTCCAGGTGGTTCACCACGAGGCCCGCGAAGACCAGGACGCCGCCGCCCAGGATCCCGTACAGGATGATGGTCGTCCGGCGCAGGTTCTTGAAGCGGTTACCCCAGTAGATCAGGCCGGCCCCGAAGATGACCCCGATGACGAGCGCCGTCGCCGAGATCTGGAGCGCCGTGAACCCGCGCATCAGGTTCTGCTCCGGGAAGTCCGGGTTGGCCTGGGCGAACTGGAAGATCGATTGGCTGAACCACAGCCCGATCGAGGCGTTCACCGCGATCCAGGTCGGGGCCAGCAGCCAGACGTGGGCGTGCCCGACGAGGTCCAGGTAGCGGCGCATCCCGACGTGTGGCGCCCGGACCGCGGCATCCTCACCGGCCGGGTCCTTGACCGTCCAGAAGACGAGGAACGAGACACCGTAGAGCCCGGCATTGAGCAGGAAGCCGGCCGGGCCAAGGGCGGCGAACAGGAGCGGCGCGGTGGCAAAACCGGCACCCAGACCAAGCAGCGTCGCGCCCTCGAAGCGCGCTGATGCCTTGCCGCGCATGACGGTGTCGCCGGCGGTCGCGAGGGCGATGAAGCCCAGGATGGATGGGACGCTGGCCGCGGTGCTTGCGCCCTCGAGCAGCCTTGTCAGCCCGAGCACGACCAGGCTCCCGACGATCGGGGCCAGGAACATGGACAGCGGACCAGACATGCCCGTGTCGGCGGTGCCCGCGGTCAGGATCACCGCGACCGCCCCGAAGATCGGTCCATAGAGCATCACCCGGTGGTGGCCCTGGCGGTCGGACAGGACGCCGAAGTAGGGCGACAGGACCAGCTCGGCGAGGTAGAACAGGGCGCTGAACAGCCCCACCACGAGCGGGCTGACCCGATCGCCGCCGTACGCCGGGAGGACGGCGAGGTACGACGCCAGCATCGCTCCGGTCAGACCGGTGCTGAAGCGGAGCAGGAACGTCCCGGCCAGCACGGCCCACATCGAGCGATCCATCGCGCCGAAGCGTAGCCGTTCGGGCACCCGTCAGGCGCACCTCATCGGGTGTCGATGGCGCCCGTATGATTCCCGGACCAGCGCCCATCGGGCGAACCGTGGAGGGAGGGGACCGTGCGTCGTATCGCGATCTTCACCGATTCCGCCTCGGACCTCGATGCGGCAGAGGCCGCTCGCTCGGGGATCGAGATCGTCCCGCTGCTCGTCAACTTCGGGAGTGAGACGTTCAAGGCCGGGATCGAGCTGTCCACGGCCGACTTCTGGAAGCGCATGACGGCGCCCGACGCCCCGTTCCCGACAACGGCGGCGTCGTCACCGGGCGAGTTCAAGGAGGCCTACGAGGCTGCCTTCGCCGCAGGGGCCGAGGCGATCGTCTCGATCCATGTCGCGGGTACCCTGTCGGGGACCATCAAGAGCGCCCAGATCGCCCGCGACATGCTGCCCGACCGCGAGATCCACGTCATCGACTCGCTCGGCGCATCGATGGCCGAGGGCATCCTGTGCCGGATCGCGGTCGAGATGGCCGACGACGGGAGGTCGGCGTCGGAGATCGCTGCCACCCTCGAGGAGCGGGCACCGGATCAGCGCATGTACGTCGCTCTCGAGACGCTCGAGTACCTGCGCAAGGGCGGGCGGGTGAGCGGGGCTCAGGCTGCCATCGGGACGCTGCTCTCGATAAAGCCGATCATCGCCGTGAAGCACGGCGTCGTCGAGACGGCGGACAAGGTCCGCACGAGGGCCAAGGCGCGCGAGCGGTGCATCGAGATGATCACCGAGCGACCGATCGAACGCGCGTCGATCCTGCACACCATGGCGCCGGACATCGAGGATTTCCGGGCGGAGGTGATCCGGCGTTCTCCGGGGCTCGATCCCGCCCACGTCTCGATCGAGATCGTGGGACCGTCGGTCGGGCCGCATCTGGGCCCCGGCTGCATCGGCGCTGCGGTCCTGTATCGAGCCGGCTGACCAGGCGAACTGACGGGAGCCGGCTGGGCCAATGGCTGGCCGAGCCGGATGACGTGCCGGATGACGTGCCGGATGACCGGGCCGATGATCGGGTCGGATGATCGGGCGGCTCAGGCCTTGCCGGACGGGACCATCGTTCGGGGGACGTCCTCTTGCCGATGGCTATACTCGGCGCCGACGATGCGACGCATGGCGACGGTCCGATGGTCCCGCGGCGGCCCGTTCATGGCGTCCCCTGAGGTCGTCCGCGAGACGGCCCGGACCGAAACGGTGACCCAGCCGGGTCGCCAGACGCGGAGGATCAACCCTCGATGACGACCGAACACGCGCCTGCCCAGGTCAATGCCTGGCAGGTGGCGCAGCGGCAGTTCGACCTCGCGGCGGAACGGCTCGACCTTGAAATGTGGCTCTTCGACGAGGACTGGTGGCC
>CAYNGM010000277.1:0-3459 GCA_964396565.1 uncultured Anaerolineaceae bacterium
TCGGCGGCGCCCCGGACCAGTGGTACAGCTTCAAGCCGATCTGGCCTTCGAGCGCGGAGGAGGCTGCGGATCTCGAGCGCCGGGCGCGGCTGATGGAGGCCGGGGAGCCCGACCCGGGACCCGGGGGTGCCACAGCGTCTGATGCCGCGCCGCCCGCGCCGGGGGCGCCGGGGGCACCGCCCGCGCCGGGGGCGCCCGCGAGATGACAGCCCGTGGTCGGGGGCGCCGCATCCGCGACCGGCTCATCGTCCGTGGCCTGCTGGCCGCTTCGTGGCTCGCCTGTCGACTGCCCGAGACCCCTCTCGTCCGCCTCGCCGAGGTGGCCGGCGACGCGTGGTACCGGCTGACACCGGAGCGCGCCGCCCAGGCTCGACGCAATCTCCGGCGCGTCGCGGTCGCGCTCGCCGCGCGAGGGCGCGGACCCGACGATGTCCGTGCCGCGGCATCCGATCCACGGGCGCTCGAGGCGCTCGTTCGACGCGCCTATCGGCACAGCGCCCGCTACTACCTCGAGGTCGCCCGGACGCCGGCCATCCGATCGTCGGACCTCGAGCGACGCCTGACGATCGAGAACCCGGACGTCGTCGAGGGGTCATTCGGCGGCGACGCGGTCATCTTCGTCGGGCTCCACTTCGGGTCGATCGAGCTGCCGGGGCTTCTGCTGGCCAGCCGGGTCGGTGGCGCGGTCGCACCCATGGAGACCATCGACGACCCGGAGCTCCAGTCGTGGTTCGTCAGGACCCGCGGCGCGATGGGCATCCGGATCGTCGGCCTGCGCGAGGCGCGCCGCGAACTGTTGGAGGCGCTTCGTTCCGGGACCAGCGTCGGTCTCGTGGGTGACCGCGACCTGACCGGTGGCGGGGTGCTGACCGAGCTGTTCGGGGCGCCGGCGCGGCTGCCGCTGGGTCCGGCCATGCTGGCCGTCGAGAGCGGTGCCAGACCTTACGTGGTGGGTGTCCGGCGCGGACGCCCGGGGCGCTACCGCGGCCGTCTCGAGACCATCGACGTACCGCCAAGCGGAACGCGCCGGGAGCGGGTCACGACGACCACGGCGGCGCTGGCGCGAGCGTTCGAGCGGATCATCGAGGACGCCCCGGAGCAATGGTGGGCGGTCTTCTTCCCGATCTGGCCGGATCTCGAGGACGCAGAGTCCGCGGGGGCCGGGGCGTGAGCGCAGAGCGGGGACCACTGGATGCTGAGCGTCCGGGCCGTGCCGATCTGCACATCCACACGGTCGCGTCGGATGGCACGGCGACTGCGACTGCCATCCTCGATCACGTCACCAGGCGCGGCGACCTCGACCTGATCGCCATCACCGACCACGAGCGCATCGATGCCGCGCTCGCAGCGCGCTCGATGGCGCTCGATCGTGGGCTGTCGTTCGAGGTCGTCGTCGGCGAGGAGGTCACGACCCTGGGCGGCCACCTGCTCGCGCTCGACATCACCCGACCGATCCGTCCCTATCGCTCGCTGCGCACGACCATCGCCGACGTCCACGAGGCGGGCGGGATCGCGGTGCCGGCCCACCCGCTCGTGCCCTATCCGCTGTGTGCCCAGGGCTGGGTCCTGCGTCGCCTGCTCGACGACCCCGATGCGGCGGTCCATCCCGACGCGCTCGAGACGTTCAACCCGACGGCGCTCGGTCGCCCGTGGCACGATCGTGTCGTGCGTTTCGCCCGACGACACGGTCTCGCGGAGATGGGGAACAGTGATGCCCATGCCCTCGAGGCGATCGGATCCGGCTGGACGACCTTTCCTGGGCGCTCGGTGGCGGACCTGCGGGCGGCCATCACGGCCGGGACGACCGCGTCCCACGGGGACTTCCACGGGACGGCCGGCCAGGTCGGTGTCTTCGGGCGACAGCTGCGCAAACGGGCCCGCGACGCGCGTGACGAGGTCGCCGGGCGTGTCCGGCGAGACGGCACGGGCCGCGACCACGGCTACCCGGGCGGTCGCAGCCGACCGCCACGCTACACACCGGCCGAGTCGTCGGTCGAGTCGTCGGTCGAGTCGTCGGCCGAGTCGTCGGCCGAGTCATCGGCCGAGGCCGTGCCGTGAAGATCGGCCTGGTCTGTCCGTATATCTATCCCGAGAACGGCGGGGTCGCCCAGCACGTCCGGTTCCTGTACGAGAACCTCCGGCTGCGCGGCCATGACGTCCGCGTCCTGACCGCAAGCCACGGACCGCAGCGCTCATCGGAGGGCGACATCATCCGCCTCGGGGTCGGGTTCTCCGTCCCGATCAACGCGTCGGTCGGGACGCTCACCTTCTCACCACGCTATCTGAGCCAGATCGGGGCGATGCTGGACCGTGAGCAGTTCGACGTGCTCCACTTCCACGAGCCATTCGTCCCCTTCCTCTCGCTCTTCCTGCTGCGCGAGTCGAACAGCGTCAACGTGGCCACGTTCCACGCCTATGCCGGCTTCTCACCGTCCTACGAGATCGGGAGTCGGGCCATGCGTGGCCACGCCGCTCGACTCCATGGCCGGATCGCGGTCAGCGCCGCGGCGCGCCATTTCATCGATCGCTTCTTCCCCGGCGACTACAAGGTCATACCCAACGGGGTGGACATCGGACGGTTCGCCAACGCGGTACCCATCGCACGCTGGCAGGACGGCACGCCGAACGTCCTGTTCGTCGGGCGACACGAGCCGCGCAAGGGTCTGCTGGACCTGCTCAAGGCCCATCGGATCCTCCGCAAGACCGGTCGCTCATCAAGACTGCTGGTGGTCGGCTCGGGGCCCCAGGAGCGCGAGGCCCGGCGCTACGTGGCGACCCGTGCCCTGCAGGGCGTGGAGTTCCTGGGTCGGGTGACCGACGCCCAGAAGGCCCAGCTCTACCGGACCGCTGACGTGTACGCATCACCGGCGACCGGCGGTGAGTCGTTCGGGATCGTCCTGCTCGAGGCGATGGCCGCCGGGACGCCGATCGTCTGCTCGGACATCCACGGCTACAAGGGCGTGGTGCGTCGTGGTCGTGAAGGCCTGCTGGTCCCGCCGCGCGAGCCGCGAGAGCTGGCCCTCGCCATCGACAGCCTCCTTGGCGATCCCGCCCGCCGGGAGCAGATGGGCGCCGCCGGTCGGGCACGAGCGGAGGAGTTCAGCTGGCCACGCGTCACGGCCAAGGTGGACGACTATTACGGCTTCGTGATCCGGAGGCTCGCCGCAAGCGGCAACCTGCCGTCGGGCTTCCGGGCCGCGATCCCTCAGGCACCGCCGCCGCTTCGAGCCAGGCCGTCCGAGTCCTCCGACTCATCGGCGGGCGACACCCGCGAGCCGGCGCTCGCCAGCCGCCAGACCGACGCCGAGTAGGCGACCACGATGCAAGTCACCCCGATGGCTGCGGCAAGGATGGCCAACGAGGGCGACAGCAGGGGTGTCGTGACCGTCCGGTCGGCGGTGCTGACCGGGAACTGGAACGCGTAAAGGTAGGTGGGCAGAAGACCCTGGTAGGCGTTGG
>CAYNGM010000278.1:0-3452 GCA_964396565.1 uncultured Anaerolineaceae bacterium
AACGCCGTCCACGCCGTCGCGCTCGCCGCGATCCGGTCGAGTGGCAGGCACACGATCCGCGGCCGCGCCGTGGTCCCGGATGTCGGCACGAGGAACTCCGCGTCCTCGATCGTGGCGACGCGGGTACGGCGTTCGAGCCCACTGCCGATCGAAGCCGCATCGAGCTCGCCGATGTCAAGCACGAGCGTCCCTCTCCCGGGAGGGAGGTCGAGCGCAGCACCCGGGTCGACGACCAACCCCACGGCGTCCGCTTCCGTCAGCAGACGCTCCATCTCGATCGTCGTCAGCCGCGGATGCACGAGGACCGTCGAGACGCCGGCCCGGGTCACACCATGGAGGGCCGCGATGCCGATGGCCGACGGTCCGACGACGAGCCCGATCCGCCCGGCACGGGCGAACCGCGCGTCGATGGCGTCCGCGATCGCGTCGGCTCGACGGTCGAGGTCTGCCCATGACCATACGACGTCGCCGTCCACGATCGCCGGTGCCTCGCCTCGCGGTGCGGCCCGACCCATGGCTCCGCTCACTCCACGGCCTCCAGCACCTCGATCCGGTAGCGCGCCAGCGCTTCCTCATCGAGCGCGATACCCAGACCGCCCGGTCCGACGTGATCCGGGAGCCACATCCGCCCATCGTCAACGACCAGCTCGCCGATCAGCAGGTCATGCTCGAGCAGCCCGGCCGTCGCCAGCCCGTGATCGAGGTCCCAGTCGGTGTCCGGCAAGCCTCCGGCCATCGCCAATGCGGCGGCGATTCCCACCCCGGTCTCGAACAGGGTGCTGACCACCACGGGCACCCCGTGCTCGGCTCCCAGCTCGGCGATCGCGGAGCCGACGACGATGCCGCCGACGCGCGAGGGCTTGACCACCAGCACGTCCACGGCGCCTGCCTCGAGAAGCTCGCGGACCGCGCGCAGGGAGGCCACCGTCTCGTCCGCGGCGAGCGGCACCCGGACACGTCTCCGAAGGTCGGCGAGCGCGGCGGGGTCATCACCCGCGAGTGGTTGTTCGCAGTACTCGATGCCGAACCGCGCCACGGCCCCGAGACGTTCCTCTGCCGTGACGGCGTCCCAGGCGCCGTTCGCGTCGAGCCGAAGGCCCACACCATCCCCGATCGCTTCGCGCACGGCCCGCACCCGGTCGACGAGGACCTCGGTCTCGCGTTCCGCTCCGACCTTGAGCTTGAGCGTCCGAAACCCGGCGGCGACGGCCTGGCGTGCCGCCTCAGCCGACGGTCGCGGCCCAAGCAGCGGCAGCACGGCATTCACGCCCACCCCGTCGCCGTGGGGCCCCAGAGCGGGCGGCGATCGCCCATCGAGGTCGAAGCGCGCCGCGTCGAGGGCTGCGCGCAGAGCCCGGCCGGACCGCCCATGCGCCTCGAGCTCTTCGCCCGTCGGCAGCCGCCCCCCCGCGGCCATCGAGATCGCCTCGCGCACCAGCGCCTCGAGGACGGAGCCAGCGACCTCGCCATCGTCGGGCTCGACGACCGCCTCGCCCACGCCCGTCCGGCCGTCGGGATCCGTGAGGTGGAGGATCCACGCCTCCCGCGCGTTCCACATCCCGGCCGCCACCGGGAACGGCCGCCGGAAGCGCACTGCGACCCGGTCGGCCCGGAGTGAGGCGACCGCGCTCACGATCCTGCCGCCGATGCCGCCAGCCCGGCCGCGAACAGCAGCGCGAAGACGAGCGCCAGCCGCGCCGTCCCCTTGAGTACCGGGTTGAGGGCCCGCCGATCGTCGAAGGTGCGCACGGTCCGGATCAGCGGCACAGCCAGGGGTATGGCCAGCAGCGGGGCCAGGACCGGCCACCGCCCGTCGGTGACGGCGACGCCCAGCGGTACCAGGAAGGCGACCGCCAGCAGGACCAGGTACTCGAACGTGGCGCCCCGTTCGCCCACCATCACCGCGATCGTGCGCTTGCCCGCCGCGCGGTCGGTCGGGATGTCGCGCAGGTTGTTGACGACCAGGATGGCCGTGATCAACGCACCTGCCGGCACCGCCGCGACCCAGTACAGGGGCTCCAGGCGCCCGGTCTGGAGGTACGCGGTGCCGACCACGGCGACGAGACCGAAGAACACGAACACGAACAGCTCGCCCAGGCCCCGATAGCCGTATGGCCACGGCCCGCCGGTGTAGGCGAGCGCGGCGACGACCGCGAGCAGACCCACGAGCACCAGGGCCGGACCACCGATCCAGGCCAGCCACAGCCCGACGATGGCGGCGATCCCGACGGTGATCGCGACCGCGACTTCGAGCTGGCGCTCGGTGACGAGACCGGCGGCGGCGACGCGTGTCGGGCCCTGCCGGTCGGGGGTGTCGGCACCGCGCCGGAAGTCCGACAGGTCGTTGGCGAGATTGGCCACGACCTGGAGCAGCAGCGCGACAGCCACGCAGCCAAGCGCCGTGTCGAGGCGCATCGGGCCGCCGCTCCCGGCCGCCGCGCCGAGACCCACGATCACGCCGGTCAGCGCGGCGGGCAGCGTGGCTGGTCGGACGGCGAGCAGCCACACGCGGATCGGCGAGGGACGGGTCATGGCCTGGGTCATCGACGCTGGTCGGCGTTCACGGGAGGTTCACGGGCGACGCGGATACTTCCTGTAGTCGGGGGCGCGCTTCTCGAGGAACGCCGTCGAGCCCTCGTGCGCCTCGTCGGTCGTGTAGAACAGCCCGGTGGCGTTCCCCGCGAACTCCTGGAGACCGGCCAGACCGTCGGTGGCCACGAGGAAGGCGGACTTCAGGAAGCGGATCGCGGTCGGGCTCATCTCGAGGATCTCACGAGCCCAGGCCACGCCTTCCGCCTCGAGGTCGGCGAGCGGCACGACCGTGTTGACCAGCCCCATGTCGGCCGCCTCATGGGCGTCGTAGCGGCGACACAGGAACCAGATCTCCTTGGCCTTCTTGTCGCCCACCAGCCGGGCCAGCAGGCCGATCCCGAAACCTGCGTCGAAGCTCCCGACACGCGGTCCGACCTGCCCGAATATCGCGTTGTCAGAGGCGATGGTCAGGTCGCACACGACGTGCAGGACGTGACCGCCGCCGATGGCATAGCCGTTGACCAGGGCGATCACAGGGACCGGGAGCGAGCGGATCTGGCGTTGCAGGTCGAGGACGTTGAGACGCGCGATGCCATCGTCGCCGACATAGCCTCCGGCATGGCTCTTGTAGCGCTGGTCGCCCCCGGAGCAGAACGCCTTGTCGCCGGCGCCGGTCAGGAGTACGCAGCCGATCGATGCGTCGTCCCGGATCCGGGCGAAGGCATCGATGAGCTGGGTCACCGTCTGTGGCCGGAACGCGTTGTGGACCTCGGGTCTGTCGATAGTGACCTTGGCGATCCCGTCGTCAGTCCGCTCGAAGCGGATGTCGGTGTACTCGTGAACGGGCGTCCAGGTGGTCATCGGTCACTCCAGTTCGTCACAGTTCCCTCCAGGCGGTGAGTTGTTCGATGAGCAGTCGG
>CAYNGM010000279.1:0-3441 GCA_964396565.1 uncultured Anaerolineaceae bacterium
GCCGGTCAGGCGGGCGGTGAGCGCAGCGCGACGTATCTCGTCCCCCCACGCCTTGGGTACCCGCCCGCCACGGCGTTCGCATGCCGCCTCGCGAGGCGGGAGCTCAGCGCGCCCGAACGCGCGCGCGCGCGACTGCAACTCGAGCTGGTCTGCGCTGAGTGTCAGGTCCATGAGCCAAGCATGACGCACCAACGTGCTCTCGACGTCGCGGCGTCGCGGGCCACGGGACGCCTTCAGCCCACGAATCCGGGTCTCGCAGGTCACCACCCCGAACCACCGCGGATACCGAACCATCGTACCGGAGCACACATCTCCGACTTGGGGCAAACTTCGCGTTCGAGGGGACCGGGGAAGGCCCCCGGCCGTGCTCACCCACGGGAAAGACCCCCAGTTCCGACCGGCGACCCCCTCACCAGCGTTCACAGTGCGCCGGCGGACACAGGCCGATCGTTCGCTGCGCCCCCTTGCGTGGCGTCCAGGTAGGAAGGAGATCCATGCCGGCGGTCAGACACGGCGCCCAGTGGGCGTCCCGAGCCCGTTCCCTCCCCCTCATCGCAGCCATGGTCATCGCCGTCAGCGCCCTCGGGGTCCTGGTCCCCACCCGAGCGTCTGCCGCGACCGGTGACTACCTTCTGATGCCGCGCGCAGAGCTTCTCTCGCTCCCCACCAGCGGCACCGCGTGGACAGAACTCAAGAAGGTCGCCGATGGCTCGCTCGGCTCTCCGGACCTGTGCGACCAGAATTCCCAGCACCACCTTCGAACCCTCGCCGCCGCGCTGGTCTACGCGCGGACCGGCACCGCGTCCTACGGAACCAAGGCTCGCGCCGGCGTCATGGCCGCCATCGCCACCCAGAAGGTCGGCTGTGGCAACGCCGTCCTCGCTCTCGGTCGGCAGCTGGTCGGGTACGTCCTCGCGGCAGACTTCGCCGAGCTATCCGGCTCTGACGACACCAAGTTCCGGTCATGGCTGTCAGCCATCCGGACCAAGGACATCGGCGGTCACTCGACCTGGTACAGCCTGTCCGAGACCCAGCGGATCTCGGCCAACAACTGGGGTGCCCACGCGGGGGCGTCGCGCATCGCGGCAAGCCTGTACCTCGGCGATACCTATGACGTCTCTATCGCCGCTCGTATCGCCCAGGGGTTCCTCGGCAACAGGACGAGCTATTCGTCCTTCTCGCACACGCTCGAGAGCGAAGACCTGTCCTGGTCATGCGACGGTCAGTCGCAGTTCACCCCGGTCAACCGGCCGTGCACCAAGAACGGCATCGACCTCGACGGTGCCATCGTCGCGGACATCAGCCGCGCAGGCTCGCTCAAGTGGCCGCCCGGCGACACCGGTATCTCCTATCAGGTCGATTCGGTCGCGGCGATGGCCATGCAGGTCGAACTCCTCTATCGCCATGGCTACCCGACCGCCTGGGGCTGGTCCAACGACGCGCTTCGCCGGGCTGCCCAGATCGTCCAACGGTCCGACCGCGATGGCGGTGACGGCTGGAACATGTCGAGCGCCTCGTCCCAGATCCCGTGGCTGCTGAACAAGCGCTATGGAGCCTTCCTGCCGACCGAGCACGTCCCGATGGGCCGTGGTATCGGCTTTGCCGACTGGCTGTGGGGCGCGGGCACCGGCATCACCCTCGACCCGCCGACGGCAACGACGCCATGGGTCCGCCTGTCCACGACCAGCAGTGTGCCGTCATCGGGTCAGCCGGTGGTCGTCGGGTGGGGCTTGGCAAAGACCGCGGACGGCCTGAACCGTTATGAGCTCCAGACCCAGACTGACGGCGGCACGTGGAAGGCCGTCAAGCTCAGCTACAAGACGGCGACGATCGCGTGGCTGAACGTTTCGACCAGCCATCTGCACGCGTTCCGCGTCCGGGCGATCGATCGGTCTGGCCGCGTCGGGCCCTGGGCGACCAGTGCCACCCAGTCGACCTGGAAGGTCGCTGACGACTCGGCCTATCTGCGTTGGAGCGGCACCTGGACGATCAAGTCCAAGTCGAGCTATCTCGAAGGCTCCCTGCACGCTTCGACGGTCGCCAAGTCCGATGTATCGCTGTCCTTCAACGGCGCGAGCGTGGCGTGGGTGAGTCCGGTCGGCCCCGATCTCGGTCAGGGGCATGTCTACCTCGACGGCAAGTACGCAACCACCGTGGACCTGCGCTCCTCGAGTTCGTCGTCACGCAAGATCGTCTATGCCGCCAACCTGTCGAACGGCGTTCACACGATCCGCGTCATCGTCGTCGGTACGAGTGGGCGTCCGCAGGTGGACATCGACGGGTTCTACGTCCTGCGACCGCGCTGAGACGCAGTCCACGCGCCTGGATCGGCTGGCGGGGCGACCGATGTCGCTCCGCCAGCCTTCTCTGCCCCGACTCGACTGATCAGCCCGGCTGGGCCAGCACCATGATGCGCAGCTCGGTCATGTCCTCGATCGCCCAGCGCAGGCCCTCGCGCCCAAGGCCGGAATCCTTGACCCCGCCATAGGGCATGTGGTCTATCCGGTAGGTCGGGATGTCGTTGATGATCACACCACCGACATCGAGATCGGCGAACGCCCGCCAGGTCCCGGCGAGGTCGTTCGAAAAGACGCCGGTCTGGAGCCCGAACTCCGAGTCGTTGACCGCCTCGATGGCCGCATCGAGCGAGGACACCCTGTTGACCACGACAAGCGGCGCGAAGGCCTCCTCGGTACAGACTCGCGCAGTCGCCGGGACATCGGTGAGGACGGTCGGGGCGACGAACGAACCGTCAGCCGTGCCTCCGGCGAGGACGCGGCCGCCATCCGTCACCGCCTCCCTGATCCAGGTCATGGTCCGCTCCGCCTGGCGGGCGTCGACCATCGGTCCGATGTCGGTCGCCGGATCCAGCGGGTCACCGACCCGAAGCGCGGCGACGCCGGCAAGGAACCGCTCCATGAATGGCTCGTAGACCGCCTCGTGGACGAACATCCGCTGGACCGAGATACAGACCTGGCCGGCATACGAGAACGCCCCGATGACCGAGCGGCGGGCGGCCCAGTCGAGATCGGCCGATTCGTCCACGATGACACCAGCGTTGCCGCCCAGCTCGAGGACCACCTTCTTCTTGCCGGCACGCGCCTTCATCGGCCAGCCGACGGCCGGCGACCCGGTGAAGGTCAGCAGCTTGAAGCGTTCGTCGGCGACCATCCGGTCACCCAGGGCACGGGTCATCGGCAGGATGCTGACCATCCCGGCCGGGACGCCCACCTCATCGATGATCTCGGCCACGGTGAGCATCGTGAGCGGGTCAGCGGACGGCGGCTTGAGCACGATCGGGTTACCGCTGGCGATGGCCGGGCTCAGCTTGTGTGCAGCCAGGTTGAGTGGGAAGTTGAATGGGCTGATCGCCGCGATCGGTCCGATCGGGAAGCGCCTGGTGATCCCGACCCGATCCCGCGACGATGCCATCAGGTCCAG